>CAYZQX010000205.1:0-7406 GCA_964480615.1 uncultured Chitinophagales bacterium
ATTCATTAATTTTTTAGAACTAGCTTATATGCACCTACATATTTAAAATTTCCTTATAATGTACAAAGTAATTTGCGTGCATTTTTTTGAACAAAGTATATAGGTCATTCTAATTGTATATTTTCTAAATATTATACAATAGCAGGGCGAATCGCTTATAGTCCGCAAGCTCCCTATAAGCGAACGGGCTATGCGAGGCTACGCTATCGCTTCGGTCTTATGTTCATACAGCCAAGGAACATAAGACTAAACCTCTACTATCCCTTTCGCAAATAGCTCCTACAATTGCAAGACACATTGCATACATCCATCTTATGGAGAATGTTGCTATTAGTCTATGTATATGAAATGTATTTTGCCAGTGCTATATGCAGCAATTTATTTAATGGCGGCATAGTGATTAAACAAAGTAAAAACACATCAGTCACAAGCTAAAATAAGTTAATGCTGGGCGCGATTTTTTGTGCTTGAAGTGTGGCACGTAAGCAGCTATTTATTTTGCTTAATGGTATAAGAGAATTTTGGGGATACTTAGTGTAAAATAGGGTATCAAAAAGCTAGGAAATGGCATTAGGGCTACTGTCCTCAAAACAAGTTAATTTTGCAATATTAAATATTTTGTGATGAATGATTTTTTTGTTTTCTTGTATCAAAAAGATATCGATAAGTTGCTTACTGAGATCGAGGCTTTTCCTAATGATGAGTTGTTATGGGAGGTAAGAGGTTCTATAGCAAATTCTGCTGGTAATTTATGCCTCCACTTATGCGGCAATTTACAACATTTTATAGGGGCTGAGTTAGGCCAAACTGGATATGTACGCCAGCGCGATCTCGAATTTAGCGATAAAGGATTGAGCAGGTTAGAGTTAGTTGCATTAATACATAAAACAAAACAAATTGTAACAGAGGTGCTCAATGCCATAAGCCCACAAGCGATGGTGACTACTTATCCAGGAAAATTTTTAGACTCTAAATACAACACCACAGAAGTGTTAATTTATTTCTCTAATCACTTTGCTTATCACCTAGGACAAATCAATTATATAAGGAGATTGATTAGCTAGTTTGTTATGGTCTATAGTACATAATTGTTTTTTAGCTTTTATTAGTACCTATTCATTTTGCTTAGTAATTGCAATAGTATGTAACCCTACTTGCTGTGGAATGGCAATTATGTTGTTGACAATATTGAAGTGTTTTCTTGGGGAGAATTTGTAATAAAATTTCCTATATAAGTGTTGTAAATATAGCCCAATGGAAAGGATCAACTACACTGTATTAAAGAATGATTCAAATAAGTTCAGTTCACCATAGGATCTTCGTTTCTAGCTATTAATGGATGGAATATGCCAATCAACTTGTTTAGTAAATGAAATACTAAATGCTAACTAATATTTGCTAGGCCTCCTGTTATACTATTCCTGCCATTTCCTTTGAACTAGTCCTTGTCCATCTATAGTGATTCAAGACTCTAGGGGCTAATGAAATCTTGGCAAATGCTATTATTTTTTATTTCATACCTACTGATGGAAAAAGCAACTAGCAGGTAAAATTGTCCTCCTACATTTCAACTTATTGCCACATGGATTTAGTGATTAACGCCCTTTGCAATCTTAAAGATCCTTGCCTTAGTATCGGGATATATGATCCTTATAAAATAGATGCCATAATGCAACTGGGCGGGTTCTATTACGATCATACCATCTTCGGTTGCAAAAGTATCATATAGCACCTGTCCATGGATATTGAGTAGTTGTACGGAGTTGGGAATTAACCCCGGTTTGTTTTTGATGTACAATGGCGCATTGGCGTTGTAAAACATATCGGTATTGAGTACTTGTAAAGTGTCGCCGTATTCCGATCCACAATGTGTGATGTGAACTTGTAGGGTGTCTTTAGTAATTTCTTGGGTGATGTAGTTCGTTACAGTGAGGTAATAAGTGTTGTCATATCCTGGCCTGATGATGGGGTTCGGGAGGTCACTGTTAAAAGAACCTGTAGCACTGGCCCAGTTGATGGATAGTCCTTCTATGGTAGGAAAGGGCGTGCCGAGTGTGATGGAGTCACCCATACATATTGTTTGGTCGGGTCCTGCTTCGATGGTGAGATCCCAAAGCCCACGCTGTGCGAGTTGTGTGGTGATAGCAGTATAGTATTCATTCCCATATAGGAGTGTAGCAGCATTAACGAGTGCGGTAGCGGCTTCTTTAAAACTCATGTTTGACTGCAAATGATAAAGTGTTTCAGTGGCTATGCGGTCAGTAGGATTAGCACCTATGGCCCAGTATATATCCATCATCGCACCTGACCATAAGAGGGAGAGTTCATAGATGGATACATTAGGCTGAAATTCAGGCATATCATAGATCTCTGTGTATATGTAATTATTGTCGGCATTGCGGCCATCCCAAAATTCATTATGGCCATCCCAGCTAAAGACATATCCCCAGTTATAATCATTAACATCTAGCGAATAAGAGAGCGCGAAATAATCGCAGAATGCTTCATCAATGGCTTTGCGCTCCATTCCTGTATTGGTGCCTCCATTCGCGCATTTAGATAGGTTGTGGCTGAACTCATGGATTATTACATCGGCATCCTCGGCATCATCCACACCACCTAAACCAAAACGAATAGTAGGGGGTGAGATATCCCCATTGTATAAGGACTGATCATCATCAACTAAATTGCCATTGACATTATATGAAAGGGCGTGTGCATCAATGTGTAATTGTACGCCATCACATATATTTTCTTCTAAGGTTCGGATATAGCTCGTAAATTTTTGCAGGTGATAGAACACCATTACATCTTCAAAGCCCGGCTCATTGCGATTATAATTAAAAAATGGAGTCATGGAGAATGTAACGGGATAGTTAGGTAGATCGGAAGGCAGTGATACAAGTTTGATTAAATCGTTTTCTAATAGATACTGTCCTGTATTCGCATCATAACTACATTGTGTAGTCCTTGATAATAGTTGTGCTGTTAAGTAACTGCTCACGGCATCATTGTTATCGGTATAATTGCCGCCATAAGTTTGCAGTGCCGTGCTGAGTGGGTCGGGATCAAATACCTTCACAGTAGCAGCAGCTTGTGTATAATAGTCATTGAGATCTTTATAGTAAAGTGTTTCGCCATAGCCATTGAATAGGATGAGGTAATGGGCGGGATCGCGCATTATTTTATTGCAATAAGCCAGTATTATTTCATTGCTATGCTTACCATATTGATACCACACCAAGCTGGTGCGATCGGTGAGTTTATAATTGGCGCAGGCATATTCCGAGTTTTGAGTAAAGGCGTGTTCCGCATCGGCAATTGATCGCTTGTATAATTCGGTGTGCTGATCCACTGTGATAGCCAATAGGTCGGCTGATGGGATGGAATTATCATAAATAGATAGGATATTGCCTTGCTGATCGGTTATTATTTTTATACTGCTGTTATAAACGAGGATGCCCTTGTAATATTGATCGAATTGGTATTGACGAGAATAGTTACTTTGATTTTGGAAACTGAGTTGGAAACTGATGGGTGAGTGGGATGGAATATTTTTGAGCTGTAGCAGGTAATGAGCGGCTTGAGCTGCATTCATTAGGATAGCCTTGTGCGCATTATCTTTTTGTGTGATGGGAGCGATGTTTTTAGAAAATTTGAGATCCTGAAAAAAACTAGATTGTGCACAGCTGTATGGCATAACCATCACCTGTAATGCTAGGAGCATACCTAATATGGAAAGATTAGCTATAAAAGAATTTTTTTGCATACTACTCTGTTGATCTGTTCTAATTTTTCGAGGATTACATCCCTATCTTCTAAGGGAATTTCTACCTGCAAGTTATATTCTTTTTCATAAGCTTGCAAAATAATCTTTAAGTCCGTGTGCTTGAGTACACGCATAACTTCATTCATAAGTTCCACGGGAAAGCTGATTTGTAGGTGTGCTGGTACTTTAATGGATTGAATGGGTGCTTGTGCCAGGGCTTCCTGCGCGGCCTCTTTATAGGCGGTAAATAAGCCCGCTGCGCCCAGTTTAGTGCCTCCGAAATAGCGAACCACTACTACTAGTACTTTGGTGAGCTCCTTGGCGTCTATTTGTCCTAGGATGGGCTTGCCCGCTGTGCCTGATGGCTCTCCATCATCATTAGCTCTAAAAACTTTTTTTTCTAAGTCTAGGCGATAAGCATAGCAAAAATGGCGTGCTTTAATATGGTCTTTTTTGAGTGATTGTATATGTGCAGCCACCTCGGATTCATTTTCGATGTGGTAAGCGAAGCCTAAAAACTTACTGCCTTTTTCCTTGTACTCGCCATAACCATTATCGCTGATGGTATTATAGACATATATCATAAGGCAAAAATAGGCTTATTGATTCAAATAGACGCTAGATACTGGATACTGGACGCTAGACACTAGACACTAGATACTGGACACTAGACTCTAGACACTGGACACTAGACTTAGTGCAGTTCCTGCAATAAGCTTCAGTGTCGTGAATCGTAAATCGCTTGAACAAGACTCTAGACACTGGACACTAGACACTAGACTAAGTGCATTTGTTGCAACCAGATTCAATGTCGTAAATCGAGAATCGGGTATCGTAAATCGTTAAAAAGCGATAGCGCAGATTCTTGTTGCCGATGAAAAAATAAGAAATTCGCAAGTAACCCGGGCCGGAGGCATCACCCAAAATATTTAAAATCTGCTATAACTCCTCTTATGTATTTTTCACATCGCATTGCAAGCTTATAGCAAGAGGGATGATATGATTTCTATCTCAACCTTAGCTTGTTTATCTTCATAGATACTAGTGGTTATTAAGCCATTCATGATTCAAGAGCGCCTATGTCCATGCTAGTACAAGCTGCTGGGTCATAAGAACTGCTATAAGCTAAATGCCAAAAGATAAATGGCTACTAATGAAAGCCCAAGACCTACAATATTGATGGTGCTCAGCTTGTCCTTAAACAATACCCAGCCCAAGATCGTAGAGGTGAGCAATACTCCTATATTACACACGGGCAATAAGACCGATGCAGGCCATCCTGAAGTATTAAAAGCCTCTAAAAAAAAGTAGAGCGAAAAATAATTAGGCACACCTAATAACACACCTGTGAGCCAAGCTTTAGGATGAAATGTGACCTTGGTTCGGAGCTTGATGTATATAAAATAAATCCATCCGAGCATCGCTGCAAAACCAAATGAAATGGTCAGAAACTGTGCAAAATATTCAGGGGCAAGACCGTTTTTTTGATTGTAAGAAATAATGATTTCGATGATGCCGCTAATTGCTAATACGATGCCAGGCAGCACGAGGTGTTTGGTGGCTTGCTCCCAGCTATCGCCTTCCTTGATCGAAGAAAATACCACCGCCATCACCGCAAATAATAAGCCTACAATCTTGTAAGCAGTAATGCTGTCATTGAACAACCATATCGTGATAGGCACTGATACAATCATACTTAGTTTACTGGCTACAGAGGCAGGGGTAACACCCGCTTTTTGTACCGTATAACCTATGAGATTAAAGCCCACAATAAAGCAAAGACCCAAGACCAATGCCCAGTAAAACCAGTCCATATTTACCAGCCCCGACATAGGCATGCTCGCCTTATTGAATAGCAAGCCGCATGCTACACAAGCCATATAATTGACGATAATAGCTTGAAGATTTGGAATACCCAATCGCTCGATTACCTTGAAAAATAAAATTAAATAAGCCCCACATAGGATACTTCCAAATACATAAATCATATTGACTATATTGTTATACTTGGCGGTAAATATACAACCGATTATCATCAGCTGTATATTCCGAAATAAGATTGCCTTCTAAGACAGGAGCAGGAAGACCAGAACGCCAGTTTTCACTTGATTTGATAATTCGGGCTTCTTGCCACAAACCCGCATCTATAAAGGATTGGTGAACTGCTTGGCCACCTTCAACTAAGATAGATCCTATGCATTTCTCTTGGTATAATAGCATCAGCATTTCGCTGAGTGTGCATCCATCATCCACCACAATTTTATTGTTGTGAAAATGGTTTTTATTCTTTGTAATTACAATAGTTTCAGCTTGCTGATCAAACACTTTATAGCCATTGTGTAACTTGCTATGCAGGTCTAGTATTATGCGTTTAGGATTGTTTCCCTGCCAATACCTCGTGGTAAGCGAAGGGTCATCAGCGATCACGGTATTCGTGCCACAGAGTATGGCGGACTCCTCGCTGCGCCACTTGTGTACCAGCATCCGTGCATAGTCATTGCTAATCCATTTTTGTGTGCGATCAGAGGGGGCATAATAGCCGTCATTAGTCATTGCCCACTTGAGGATGATATAGGGCTGCTGTGTGGCGATATTGTGCATAAAACGGCGGTTAATTTCCATCCCACGATCGCGCTCCACATCTACCACCACTTCGATACCCGCTGCCCGCATACGAGCGATGCCCTGACCCGATACTTTATGATACGGATCAGTGCAGGCGATCACCACACGCTTGAGCTTATGGTGTATGATGAGATCGGCACAAGGACCTGTCTTGCCTTGATGGGCGCAAGGTTCGAGATTGACATACAAGGTGGATTCGCTGAGCAAGTGGCGGTCTTGTGGTGCCACACTATGGATGGCATTGACCTCCGCATGGGGCTGTCCATATACTTGATGGTAGCCCTCTCCCAGCAAGCGCTCTTGGTGTACTATTACCGAACCCACCAGCGGATTGGGAAATGCATGAGGGATGCCGCGTAAGGCAATATCAAAACAACGGCGCATCCACAACTCATCATCAGATAATATCATAAGGGCAAGATAGTAGAAATTATTTTTAATACGGTTTTTTATATTGCCAATTGAAATTACATATTTAGTTTTGTTTAGAGTAGGTAGTTTAATTTTGGTAGCAATTCCAGTGGGTAATGGTAATATCAAAATCAAAATCAAAACGCAATAGCTAAGCAATATCATTGTCATTGTCATCGGCATTGTTAGCATCATTATCATAGTACGATCTATAACCTGTTCATAAATATTTATGGCGATGCCTTACAGGCCCGGGCTCATACGCTCCTATCTTTTAGGAGGCTTAGCATACACAATATACGAGGCTTAAAACCTCTAAGATTTTAGTATTGCACACACAGGAAATCGTACATAAAGAGGCCTCCTAAAAGGATATCCGCTGCGATCCCTATCGCGAATACAAAACAGCAAATTAATGAATCCTAAGTCTAATCCTAACCGCAAGTCTAAGTCTAACTCTGACTCTAAGACTTACTCTAATCAAGTAATAAGCGAGATCATCATTGCTGATTAAAAAAACCTTATTAATAGAAGGCTAAAAAATAGTATTACAGCAGATTTCAATTTTTGTTATTGATGGATCATAGCTAAGAAGTACCAG
>CAYZQX010000206.1:0-7379 GCA_964480615.1 uncultured Chitinophagales bacterium
GCACTTGCATATTCCATTATCGTTTAGTATAAAAGATATTGCAGTTATTGAGCAGACACTAAATATGATGCAAGCTTTTTTACAGAAACCCATAAAATTGTGTGAATATCCATTGCACTAATACTAGCTAAAACCTATAACAATAAAAGATTTCAGAGTTATTTAGCAAGCCCTAACTAGACTTTGGACCCTGGATAATGGACACTAGACTTTAGGTAGTTACTGCAACAAACATCAGGATCGTAAATCAATTAATAGACTTACTGCAGTTGTTTCAACTAGATCCAATGTCGGTAATCGTAAATCGCGCAGCCAGCGATAGGGATAGGAGGGGTTTGTGCTGGGATGACGGGCTTTCAATTGCTTTGAATTAATAAAGCCGAAAGCCCGCCATCGCAGTACCGGAGCGTCAGCGCAGCCCCAAATCAAGCGAAAGCGCAGATTCTTTTTATCTTATAAAAAAAATTGATTCGAAAGTTATAGCCCGGCCTGTCCCTGAGCTTTGGCGAAGGGCAGGCATCGCCCAAATAATTTGTTTATTCAAAGCAATACATTTTGTCTTCGATTAGGTCAATATTATGATTCTAATTTGCAGTTCTAACTGCTTGGTGATTATATGTTTTATTTGAGAAAGACAGAATAGGAGTAGTAAATCCACTTGTATTTGCTTACTGTTTTTTTTTAGAGTTAGAGCAAGTAATCGCAGGAATATAGTGCTAGGATTTTACTAATATTGGTATGCAATGACTGTGAATAAATTGTGCAATGTTTATCATGTTGTTTTAATAAATTAGTAAGTTAAGATGCAATCACCTTCACTATTAAAAAATCACTACCTTTGCAATCCAAAAAAAACAATAATTCCTAAATAATTATGGCAGTATTAGTAGGCAAAGATACCCGATTGATCGTACAAGGATTTACAGGTACTGAAGGCAGTTTCCACGCGTCGCAAATGATCGAATATGGCACCAATGTGGTAGGAGGTGTTACGCCAGGCAAGGGAGGTCAGAAGCATCTTGATCGTCCTGTATTCGATTCAGTAGAAGCTGCTGTAAAAGGCCAAGGCGCTAATACATCCATTATATTTGTACCACCAGCATTTGCTGCTGATGCAATTATGGAAGCTGCTGATGCAAATATTGAACTGATAGTATGTATTACGGAGGGTATTCCAGTCCAAGATATGGTGCGTGTAAAATCGTATTTGGCGGATCGTAAATCCAGATTAATAGGTCCTAACTGTCCAGGGGTAATTAGTCCCGGTACAGCTAAGGTAGGCATTATGCCAGGTTTCATTCATAAGCCCGGCAAGATAGGTATCGTATCACGATCAGGCACATTGACTTACGAAGCGGTGGATCAGGTAACAAAAACAGGTATGGGGCAAAGCACCTGTATAGGTATAGGTGGTGACCCAATAATCGGAACCACTACCTTGTCCGCAGTGAAATTGCTAATGGCTGATCCTGATACCGAGGCGATTATTATGATAGGCGAGATAGGCGGAGGCATGGAAGCTGAGGCAGCGCGCTGGATTAAAGACAATGGCACGAAGCCTGTAGTGGGATTTATCGCTGGCCGTACAGCTCCTAAAGGTCGTCGTATGGGTCATGCAGGGGCAATCGTAGGTGGCAAGGATGATACTGCTGATGCTAAAATGGCCATCATGCGCGAATGTGGGCTACATGTGGTAGAATCGCCTGCACACTTAGGCAAGACTGTACTCGCCGCTTTAGGCAAAAAATAATAAAATAATAAAAAAGTTAGCTATGGGATTATTAGCTGGCAAGACAGCACTCATAACAGGCGGTAGCAGGGGCATAGGAGCTGCAATAGCACGCGTATTTGCTGCACAAGGTGCTAATGTGGCATTCACCTATCTCAGCTCTGAATCAAAGGCTAATGAGCTAGTGGATGAGTTGGCTAGTAATGGGGTGATTGCTAAAGCGTATAAGTCAGACGCCTCCCAATTCGCACAGGCTGACGAAGTAGTAAAAAATGTATTAGTTGACTTCGGCAATTTGCAAATATTAGTGAACAATGCGGGTATCACTAAAGATAACCTGCTACTCAGAATGAGCGAGTCAGACTGGGATGTCGTAATGACAACTAATCTAAAATCAGTATTTAATCTCACCAAAGCAGCACTAAAACCTATGATGCGCGCTGGAGGGGCATCCATTATCAATATCAGTTCAATAATAGGACAGAGGGGTCAGGCTGGTCAAGCTAACTATGCCGCTTCCAAAGCAGGGATTATCGGTTTTTCAAAAAGCATTGCCAAAGAATATGGCAGTAGAAAAATACGCTGTAATGTGATCGCCCCGGGATTCATAGAAACGGATATGACCCATTCACTAGGAGAAGCATCCAAAGAAGAATTTTTACAACGAATACCACTAGGACGGTTGGGTACTGGCGATGATATAGCCCAAGCAGCACTATTTTTAGCCTCTGACCATTCTTCCTACATAACTGGACAAGAAATCACCGTATGTGGTGGTTTTAATATATAATCACCAGTAATTTAATAATAATTCACAGCCTATCAATGAAATTCGATGGTCAATCGAATTTTAAATACTGTATTTTTGCATCTCTTGTCTAGTGTATGATAACTAGTGCTGAGCGATGACTATCCTTGTGGCTTACGTATTCAGTTAGCGCTAGTCTAGCAAGCCTAGTCTTTATGTGGCAATTCTCAATTAAAATTAGTAAGATAATATACTGATGTCTTTATCATTTTCATATCCCATTTGGTTTCTATTGCTATGTGTAGCCCTAGGAATAGTTTATGCAGGTATATTGTACTACAAGGATAAGTCCTATAATGAAGTACAAGGTAAGCAACGCTGGTTCTTGCCATTAATGACCTTTATGCGATGGGCTGGTGCTACCCTAATTTCCGCTTTGCTCTTATCCCCATTTCTTAAAACGATAAAAAATGAGGAACAAAAACCTTATATCATCATCGCTCAAGACAAAACACAATCGGTAAAAAATGCATTGAGTGGTGAAGACTCTACAAAACTAAAAAATAGCCTTCAAAATATAGCTTCAGCACTAGGTGATCAGTACAAGGTGGAGACCTACTCATTCGATAATCAACTCACTGAAAATTTCGATTTTACCTATCCTGGCAAGTCCACTAATCTTTCAGCTACTTATAGCGAACTCTATAATCGTTATAACAATCAGAACGTGGGAGCGATCATTATGGCTACCGATGGAATATATAACGAAGGTAGCAATCCACTGTACCAGACCGACCAGTTACCTGTGCCGCTCTATGCCATTGCGCTGGGAGATACTACACCACGCAAGGATCTAAAACTAGATAAGGTATTGCACAATGATATTGTATATCTCGATGATAAATTTTCGATCAGGATTGATGTTAGCGCTTATAATTGTGTAGGTGGAAATTCTGTGCTGAATGTATATAAAGGAAAAACTACAGAGAATAAAATAGCGAGTAAAAACATTAACATAGACAAAAATAGTTTTAGCAAAAGCGAGGACATTGTAATCGATGCCAATGTAAAAGGTGTACAAGCATATACTATCCTGCTGAGTCCTATAAGTGGTGAACTTACTACACAAAACAATACCAAGACTATATACATCGAAGTGTTAGAAGGAAGACAAAAAGTACTCTTGCTTGCAGATAGCCCCAACCCTGATATCGCGGCACTTAGGAAGTCAATTGACTTAGGTAAAAATTATCAAACGGAGGCTAAAGTAATTGATGAGTTTGCTGGTAATATCAGTGTATATGATGTTGTAATATTGCACGGATTGCCATCCATAACGCATAACTGTGAGTCATTAATTTCGCAGGCTGAAAAGAACAATGTTTCCCTGCTGTATATTATGAGTTCATCGACTTCCATTAATGCACTTAGTCAGAAACAAGATATCCTCAATATAAGCAATCCAGGCAATACATTTAATGATGTAAAGCCACTCATTAATAACAGCTTTAACCTATTTACGGTAAGTGATGAGATTAAGCAAGTAGTAGCGCAATTACCACCACTAAAAAGTCGATATGCGGACTACAGTGTTGGCACTAATAATGAAACCCTACTTTTTCAAAAAATAGGTCAAGTGAGCACTACTTATCCCTTGCTCAGCTTTAGGAAAACACCCACAAATAAGATTGCAATTCTCTCAGCTGAAGGACTATGGTTGTGGCGTATGTATGACTTTATGAAGTTTCAAACATTTGAGCATGTCGATGAACTTATAGCTAAGACGATTCAATATCTATCAGTGAAAGAAGATAAGCGCAAGTTTAAGGCAGCCAGCGTAGCGACCTTGTACAATGAAAATGAGTCTGTATCCTTTACTGCAGAGCTTTACAATGACTCGTATGAATTGATTAATGAACCCGATGTAGCAATCAGTATTAAGGACAGTGAAGACAAAGAATATCCCTATATATTCAATAGAACAGCTAATGCTTATGAACTAAAAATAGGGAAAATGCCAGTAAGTGAATATTCCTATACTGCTAAATGTACTTATGGTGGAAAAGAGTTGCTGTCCAGTGGAAATTTTACCATTAAGGAACTGCAATTAGAAACTACTCAAACGACCGCCGATCACAATCTATTGCTAAATCTAGCTAAAAAATCGGGGGGTGAATTGTTATCACTCTCTAATATGGATTCATTAATTTCCAAGCTCAAATCCAGAACTGATATAAAACCTGTTATCTATTCATCCATAGAAAACAATTCAGTGATCAATCTAAAATGGATATTTTTTGTGTTGCTATTTTTGTTATCGCTTGAATGGTTTTTGCGCAAATTTTTAGGAGGATTATAATTCTTTTTTTCAACTAATGTGTTCGCTTTCTCAATCACAGGTGATACATTATTGCCAAACAATAGGGGAAATAAAAATATTAGCTAGTATGTCTAAAGATGTAGGCAGAACTATGAAAACTGAACCTAAATTGCTTAGCTCCTTAAACTTAGAGTTACTAAGTCATGCGAAAGTTCCAATGCTATTATTAAATAATAAATACAATTGTATTCTTGATCTCTGAGAATACTATAATGTCTATTCAATTCAGCCTATATGCTAATGAAAACACATTCTATGAAATTGGCTTAATGAAGATGGTAAAAAACGATCTGTAACACTTGTTATACCATATATAGCTATGCCTAGTGTCATGCACCGAAGTACGAATACTCAGTGGACATTTCCTACATTATTAAGCTAGGTGTTGAGTTTTTAGCAATAACGAAGCAACTGCTTCATCTAAAGCACACAATTATAAATTTGTCAACTTAATCCTTGCGATTTTTCCATCAACTGTTTTGAGATGTAGGATATATATGCCCTTGTCAAATTGATTAGTAAGAAATGTGTTATTGGTGACTGGACTTTCAGCCATTTTTTTGCCTTGAAGGTTATAGATGGTTGCAGTGGAAAAATCCTCGCTTTCACTGATTATATGAGCATATTGTCCATCCCAATCAACTTTAGGAGTTAGTAGGGGCACTTGTACTGATGGAGTTGAAGAGACCATGCCTTGAAGCGTAAATTGCTTAAAGAAATTCCATATTTCTACTGATGCGAGTATGTCTTGATTAGTTACTGTAAGATTCAGTAATGCACCAGGCCATGTATGTCCGCCACCATCTATTTTATAAAAGTGAACTTCAGCATTGTTGTCGCACTGTGTAAATTTTTTAAGGGATACTGTGCAGTTATCAGCCGTGTTGATATCGGCTAAGGGCAAGAAGCTGGGATCATCCGTACAGCCATTGTGCGAAGTCCAAAAACTAATCACATCTTCAATCGGCAAAAATCCTTGTGTATTACTGCCTGCAGCTATGCCATTATAGGGTACAGTGGCATCGGCAGTGCCATGCATTTGTAATACTGGTATAGGTCGAGCAGGTGTACAAGCAGGGATTGCCTCAGTGACCATACTGCCAGTAACAGATGCTATGGCCGCGATTCTATCAGCCGACTCACAAGCCATTACATAACTCATAAATCCACCATTACTCATACCCGTACAGTAAACCCTGTTAAGATCTATATTGTGAGTACTTGCAAGCGTATCGATAAGCGCATTGATAAATCCTACATCATCCACATCATAGAATGATGGCGTGTACCACGCATTCCACTGTGTATTGAGGCCATTAGGATACACAATTAAAAAACCAGTAGTATCAGCTATGGGATCCATATTAGCATAGAACTGCTGTTCATTCATATTAGACCCATAACCATGCATATTGATAACCAGTGGTGCTGGATCCATCACTGGCACATTTAATGGGCTGTGCAGCTTATAAGAACGCTCTACACCATCGTGCATCATCGTATAGGTAGTAGTTTGGCTACTTAAGGAGGTCACCAAAAAAAATGCAAAAGCTAATAAGGTTAATATTTTCATAGTTCAAAAATAGTTTTTTTATGCAAACTACTGTTAATTATAAAAAAATTTTGTGAGTTTGAGTAGTTTATAGGATATTTGTCCGAATTATCCATTTTCGAGGTGGCAAAAAAACAACTAGTAAGTATAAAAAATAGACGTGCCGAACACGATTTCGCTTTTATCGCAAGATATAAGGCTGGCATTGTACTTTCTGGTTCCGAAGTAAAATCCGTGCGCAAAGGCAAGGTTAATTTAGGGGATGCTTATTGTTACATACACAAGGGAGAACTATGGATTAAGAACCTGCATATATCAGAGTACTTCGAGGCATCGTATAATAATCACGAACCTAGAGCGCTCCGCAAATTATTGCTAACAAAAAAAGAATTGCAAAAACTGCAATCAAAAATTAAAGAAAAAGGACTTACCATTGTGCCTATTGAAATGTTTGAGAGCGAACGCAGTTTTATAAAACTCGAAATCGCATTAGCCAAAGGAAAAAAATCATTCGACAAGCGAGATAGCATAAAAGAAAAAGAGCAGAAACGCACCCTGGATAGAATGAAAGTGGGCCGATAGTGTACCAGAAGCGCTATTACCTATAGATCAGCTTAAAGTATTCCTTGCTCGAAATTATTCCATCTTGATAAGCAGGTTTTGAATCCCGGTTTCGCAAATAATCCTGCAATCATCTCGGGTCTTTCACTAAGTTCTTTAAGTCCCTACATATTCTGGTTATTACTGTTCTAAATCAACAAAACACTGACCTATAACTTGAATAAAAAAATTAATTCGATTATGGGCGATGCCTCCGGCCCGGGCTTTTCAGGGCTTCGCTTCGCTCCGGTACTGGACTGGCTGACAACTTGATTATAGTCCAGCAGCAGTCAGCCAACCCAGTACAAACCCTTTCAATCCTAAGGACATAAACCCTATGTTGGGCAACCTTACGCTGATTTACCTACAT
>CAYZQX010000207.1:0-7375 GCA_964480615.1 uncultured Chitinophagales bacterium
TGATAGTAAGGCGTAAAATTTTACTATTCGTTTCTATTAGGGCATTACAATTGTGTTTTTATTGATTTTAGTTAGTCCTGGGGGGTCAATATGCTCCAGTATATCCTCTTGTAAGATTATCATTATTTTTTATTATCATTCCTAAAGTAATTAGTTAGTCTTGTATTCGCGATAGGGATTGAAAGGGTTTAGTACAGGGCTTGCTGGATTTCACCATTAATTAATCGAAGCGACTGAAATCCAGCAAGCCCTGTACCGGAGCGATAGCGCAGCCCTGGAAAGCCCGGGCCATAGGCATCGCCATAAATAACTGAATTTATAAGGCTATAAATAGATGCTTTCTAATTGTCTAATATAGTATGAATTTCATTTTTATTCAAGTGATAGTTCTATCTCCTATTGTCAGTTCAAATTTTCATTTCTATTATGCTTCATTGATGTATGTTTTCCTGAAATGGGTGCAATTATTTTTTAGGAGTTATGTCCATTATTTTGCTTCAAGGACAATAGGTATTTCGCTTTGTTCATAACCCATACATCCGTTTTTATAAGTTCATATCCCAGTGGATTCCACTGTAGTTCTTCCTTATATCGGCTTTCATCATTGATATGTTTCAATAGTTGATCTATAAGTTCATCCGTATTTTTGTATTTAGTATAAGTCCTCATTAGTTGTAAATTTTTTCTCGCTCTTGGTTGTACTTCCTTTTTTTCTCTTTGCAACAGTTGAGATAAACTGTTTTCTATTACTAATAGATAGTAATAGTCATCGAGTTTACACCTCAGGTTCCATTCAAGTATTTTATATCCTATGAGCCAGCCATTTTTATCTTTCATTAATTGTCTATTTTTATATAGCAATTGTAGGCCTTCTTCGTATTTTCCCTGCACCAAATTAATATAAGCTAAAAAGAATAACCACTTAGCTTCAAGCATTGAACCTATGGTTAATTTATTGTGTGATAATGCGTTTTTGCACAATTGATGACATTCATCATATTTATCTTGATAGAATAAAGCGTAAAATAAGAGTTCATGGGCTTTCAATTCATTCATTGATTTTTCTTTAAAATATTCAAATGCAAGTTTTATATCTTTTTCGGCATCTAAATAATTGCCAAGTTGAATAAATAATTCTCCTCTAATTTGATACGAACCTGCATAGTGCACTTTAGCATTGAGTGCGTCTTCAACACTTACTAACTCAATCAATTTATTGGCATACATCATAGCCTCATTAAAGTTTCGACAAGTCACATGGTATTGTATGGAAGTTAATAGGTATCTATGTCTCAATGAAACCGATTTGTCTTCTTTCAATAGTTCTTCTAATTCGGCCAAAATTATTTGACCATTGTTTCTATAATTTTCAAAATCCTTAATAGCGTCTTTATTGCTTAGGGTTATTTTGTAATAATTTTCTTTTGAAATAATTGATTTTCGCAACTGATCTAAGTCTTGGTGGTTTTGATTGCTTTTTGCATTGGATAGTTTTTTTCCACTTGATTGAATTTCATAAGAATTGATTAAGTCATTAATTATTATTTTGAGTGAAAACAATTCATACCTTACTGCTAGGGCTAGTGCTTCGTGCAATAAATCCATGCCTAGTTCATACAAGTCTTCTCTAAACAGCAGTTTTGACTGCAATATTTTCTTTTTACAATCAAAATCCGCTTGTGCTAATTTGGATTCAAAGGATTTTTCAGCTCTTCTCATCATCAAGATGTTCAATAGATCATCTCTGAGTTGTTTTTTAAGATGTGAAAATTTAGTACTCGAATTAACTGCATATATATGCCAACAGGCGTCCGATTCGCTGGCATCGGGGTATTCTAAGACATAGGATAACAATTTCATCCTCAAAATAGGCGATTTCCATTGTGAATTGGAATAATGTGCATAAATTAGCCCCTGTTCTTCTTTATTGAGGAGATTAGTTAGTTGTGCCAGAAGTTTCATTGCAATCCTTGTTGGGTTAATTATCAATTAGTTAACCTACTAAATAGGAAATATATGAAATGTTTTCAAAATGCGGCCTTTTTGGTCTGCCAAATTGTGGATTTTCACAAATTTTATAATTGTGAATATGCCAAAACAGACCCCTACAACGAACATGATGACAAATAGATATTTCATTTGTTATTAATTAATTACATCCTAATGAATTGTATATCAATTCATTAGGATTTTTTTATTACAATATTTTTATTACATAAATTATACAATTTCATTTATGTAGTTACAATAATATTTGCCAAATTTGCAACATAATTTATTATTGTTAGAAACCAATTTTATATGGAAAATTTTGCCGCCTTTTCCTCCGTAAAAGATTTTCAGAGTTATTTTCTGAAAGGGCAATTTTCTATATTTAAAAAGGAAGTCGCTAAATTACAGAAGTATATTGATACTCCATTAGGAATTCAACAAGTCAGATTGTCTTATGAATTTACTGGTACAAGCAGTCAGTCTGTAGAACCATTGCTAACCATGGTACTCAACTCTGGTGCCATATTGAACAATATCAGTTTTAAGGACGGAGTTTGGGTCGTTGAATTCATCAGCCCTTTACTTTCAACTGATCAAAACAGTTTCTTTCTTTGGCTTATGGAAACTTACAAGTTTGCCTTGTTGTACAACGTGAAATTAAAAAAATGGGATTTGGCTGAAAACAATCCATATTTTATTGTACACAACTACAGTTTTTTTGAAGCCATAGATTTATACAACAGTAAGAATTTATTACTTGCTTTTCTCAGTTTTGAAAATCAAATAAACAAAAATCAATTTGTTGTAATTAGTCTTTATTTTCAAATAAAGATTTTAATGAATTTTGGGCTATACCTCGCTGCAATTGATTTGTTATGCAAAAAATTTACTTTGCTTTCTGAATTATCATTTATTGACGAGCTTAAAACTGAGTTATTTGAAAATAGTGAAAAAGTACTCGCTTCCAAGTGGAACAAAAACTATTACATTCGAAAGTATAATTCATTACAAACTAATTGTGATAATCCTAAAAATAGTGCGCCTGATTTAAGGGCACATTTATAATATTTGATAATTGCTCTTTTTATTATCTCTGGTGGGGATTGCTTCGTTTCCTAGCTAGGTTTTATAACTTAGCTGGGAGCGAAGTATTTATGTTATACTATTTCTATAATGGATCATTATCCTTTATTATAGACATTTTTATATGTATAATGGTTTTAGTATTTTAATTATTCTATAACTCATGAATACATGAATGTTTTAATCCTTGCTATTATATTTTTCCTTTCACATCAAGTGCATCCCTCAACCCATTTCCCACAAGATTAAAGGCCAATACTAATAACATAATTGCAAGGCCTGGTATAATTGCTAAGAAAGATTTATCAGATCCTATGTATCCATAATATTCATGCAGCATAGTTCCCCAAGATGGCATAGGTGGTTGTACTCCAATTCCCAAAAAACTTAAGCCCGCTTCAATAATAATTGCTGATGCAAAATTAGCTGCAGTAATCACTATGATAGGTCCTATAGCATTAGGCAATATGTGTTTAAATATTGTTCGCGTATTTGAAAAACCCAAACTTTTAGATGCCTCCACAAATTCTTTTTCTCTTAAACTCATAAATTGACCTCTTACTATTCTCGCTACCTCCACCCACATAACTAATCCTACAGCTAAAAAAATTTGCCAAAACTCACGCCCTAATGCAAGGATCATCGAAAAAATTAATAGCAATACAGGTATAGGCCAAAACACATTGATTATATACATAATTAAATCATCAATTGGAAATTCGATACTGTATTTTGTTGTTTTTTCGCCTATGCTATTTTGTAACTTTATGAATGCATAACCTATCACAAAAAATCCCAATAGTACTATACAAAGTTTTATGACTACAGGATAGGCCCACTGCTGGAAAAAGTGAAATACAGAATATACATAGAACATAAGAAAAAATATTCCTATGATTAGTAAAAATATATTTACCCTCGGTTTTTCCTTATTATAAAATCCTGCAATTGCACCTAATACTATTCCTATTATCAAACTTATTATTACTGCAAATAAACCCACGCTTAGCGATACTCTGACTCCTAAAATTAACCTACTATAATTATCTCTTCCAAACTTATCAGTACCTAGAATATATTTCTTATTCGTTATATGATTCTCTATTACCTTTTTTTGATCCATAGAACTATTGAAATTGATGGCCAATTCATTTAATGCTATTGTATCATTTTTAGTATTTTTTATATTACCTTGATACCTTTGATATATTATTTTGTCTCCTTGTATTTCATAGCTGGTTATCGGTATTAGTTCATACTTATTTTCACAGCCCACAAACACTTTCTTTAAGAAACTACATTGATCCAAATTTTTATCACGTATTTTTTCTTTTCTGATAAAATTCATTTTAAATCCTGGGTCTTGAGTCGCTATTTCTAATATTTGTTCATTCGCATTTGGCGTACGATCAGTCGTGATGATAGGTGCAAATATGGCTATTAATACGGATAGAATAATCAGTATTAAACCCAGCATAGCAGTTTTGTTTTTTTTAAACCTTATCCACGCTTTTTGATTTGGCGATAAGTATTTGATTGTATTTTTGTTTTGGTCTGATCGCATATCCTTAAATTTTTCGGCCTTTCCAACTAAAGCTGGAAAAATTTCCAAATGCCCCAATGATTACTACGTATAGTATATGGGCTAACTGTGACGGTAAATATAACAATAAATATTTTTTGTTCTTAAAGAAACTTGTACCAGTGTATAGTAATAGAAAGTCCGCAATAAGTTTTATCCCCCAAGAAAATATTAAATGCTTCGTATAAGCTGGCATTTTTAATACTATGTAAAATGTTGTTAATAATAACAATAGGTTAAAAATATAAACAAGGCCTAATAATATTTTGATTTTTTTTGATTTATAATTTGCTGTTTTTGATGTCCATCTAACCCTTTGATTATAAAACTCCCTAAGGCCTAGTGCGGGTTGGGTTTTTACAATACAGTTATCAGATTTTACATAATGTATGCGTTGTGGATACAATTCCCAAATTTTTTCCATTAACAGTATATCATCACCCGAAGCTATATTATCAATATTTTGAAAGCCTTTTACCTCCTCAAATATCTTTTTTGGATAAGCCAAATTTGCTCCATTGGACATAGGGCTTAACTTAAATTTTATACTAGCTGCTGTAATAACCATCATTCCAGCCATATCTAAAAATTGAAAAATACTCAGAAAACTGGGTTTTGGCGTGAATAGTACTGGTCCAGTGATAAATGCCACATCATGTTGCAAATAATAGGATACCATCGTATTCACCCAGGTATTTTCCATAGTACAATCCGCATCTGTTGTTATTATAAATTCTCCTTTCGATTTTTTTATTCCTAAGCTGATCGCTGTCTTTTTATATGCTTTAGTCAACTGATTTTTACTTACGTAATCGGCCAAATCTAAAATTATGAAATTGTTTTTATCGACTGTTAATTCTCTAAGCCTTTCAAGTGTACGATCTTCCGAATGGTCGTTGATAATTATTATTTCCAAATAATATTTGGAATAGGATTGATTATGAAGCGCATAGATGAGTGCTTCTACATTCTTCTCTTCATTCCTTGCTGCCACGATTACTGAAACACGAACTTTATTTCCATTTATAATTTTAAAATCAGGGACATAAAGTTTTGTTTTTACCCATCCCACTATGTAGATGCTCTGTAAAATTCCATAAAAAATGGCCAGAAGATTTAATATCAAAACCCAGGTGTCGATCGTTTTTTTTTGTGGGGCAATATTCGGTAATTTATTTGACTAGCTCTGAATAGTTTTTTTTGTGATTTCAGATTTCAGAGGCTGTTGGCTAGTTTGTATTTATTCTTTTTTAAAAAAATTTATTACTATTATTAGGGATGTGGATAGTGTTGATAGATTTTTTCGTTTTGTTTTGTTTATCTAGTTATCAACAGGTTATCCACATTTTTTTTATTGATATTCACTTTTGATTCACCATTTGTTGAGCATATCCACATTTTATTTTTTTGTTAATAAGCTCATTTGTTATTAATTAGATTATTTATTTTCTGTTTTTGTTTGTGTATAACTAGGTTTGTTGTATTGATATCTTGTTATAAACTTATTGGTTATTCACATGGATTTTGTTGACCTAGTTTTCTTATTAGTTTTACACAATATAGTAACTGGATTATAAACAGTATTTGTATTAAAATGTTAATAAAAAATTTTATAAACTGTTGTAAATGAATATTATACATATATTATTTTATTATATGTTTATAAGTATCAGTTTTTTGTAATAAGTTATATGTGCTTGGGTGTAATAAGTGTTTGTATGGTATATCATTCAATATTCTGGATCTGATAAGTGTAGATGAGATCTCGATCATAGGTGCATCTATCAATCTACAGTTTTTTATTTCTGTATTCTGTTGTCTATAAGTGTTTCTTGGAAATATTAGAAATTCGTATTGATTTGTTAAATGATCTATGTTTTTCCATAGATGCAGCTTTTCTAGATTATCAGATCCAATTAGAATTTTGTATTTATGTTCTTCTTTGTATTTGATTTCTAATGCTTTCATAGTATCTGAAGTATAAGAGGGTTTAGGCATATTGAATTCAATATCACAGGTTTTTAGCATTTTGTATTCCTTGCATATTTCATCAATCAAATCTTTCCTATACTGTTGATCTGCTAACTGTTTATTTTCTTTAAATGGATTTTGTGGCGATATTACAAACCACAGTTCATCAGCTTTTTCGCTTATTAAAGTTTCATTGGCGATAATAATATGACCTAAATGTATAGGATTAAATGATCCGAAAAAAAGAATAATATTCATAGTTGCAAAATTATCATTTTAATGGATTAAGGTTAATCAAATTTTAGGTCATTTATTTTTAAGATTTTTGTGATGCTTTTTTGAGGCTTAACTCTTTTATTTAATTTTTGTCATTGATGGCTATTCATAATTTTATAAGTCACTTTTAGTTTATTTATTTCAGTTGGCATCAAGGGTTTATGTTATTGTTTATTTAGCTATACTTTTCCTTCCTATTATTTAACCCTTGGCCTGGCTTGTTTTTTGTATGTATTTAGGGCTTGCTCAATAACTCATAACTATGCGAACTTGGCAATACTTCTGGACCGGGATGCTACTGGGTACACTTCTGGTGTTTATTTTTTATATGTGGCTGCCAGAATCTTCGCAGCTCGATTTGTTTTGCTCTATTCACTGAATGTTTTTTGTTTCTATATAGGACTTGCTAAATGACACATAAGTTTGCGATTATGGCGATGCCTGCGGCCCGGGCTCTACGCTATACTCCTC
>CAYZQX010000208.1:0-7373 GCA_964480615.1 uncultured Chitinophagales bacterium
CAAGAATCTGCGCTTGCGCTTGATTTTTCGCTTATACTCCTCGCTACTTGCTGAAAGGTATATTTTCAATGGCAAGCCAAAACCTGCGCAAAGCTTGGTTTCTCGCTGTGGGGTTACTTGCGAATTTGTTATTTTTCTAATTGTAACAAGAACCGGCGCTTACGCTTGGTTTGCTTCGATCCCTATCGCGAATACAACTTGAAAGAGCACCGTGTAAGAGAAGACATTTCCTATTTAGGATGCAAGCTTTTATGCTTAAAAGCAGAAATCATGGTGCATTCCCTTGTACTTGCATATTCCATAATCGTTTAGTATAAAAGATATTGCAGTTATTGAGCAGGCCCTATTTACATAATACCTTTAAATTATGATATCCTCCATTGCTAATTAAATAATCCTTATTATAACAAAATCTATTAACGAACCAAGGTAAGATTTCCCTTTACCTCTTCAAGTTGACCAGTTAGATTAATGCGATAGATGTAAGTATAAACTGCTATATCTTGTTCCCTTCCATCTAGGAGGCCATTCCAGCCATTAATTTCTGTAGTACCTTTTTCGGCATATACCTTTTCGCCCCAACGATTGAATATCATCATTTCCTGAAAACTAGATTCACCAATTACGACAGGTCTAAAGACATCATTAACGCCATCATTATTAGGCGAAAATGCAGAAGGCAAATAATAACTTTTATCAATTTCACAATCAATAATCTCAAGATTCAAATTCGCAGATTCTATACAATCAGTTTCAACTGGTGTAAATTCAAAAATATAATTACCTACTACTTGCCCACTCATGTCATAAGATCCATCGATACCGTTGATTGGTAATAAGATATTGCTTGACCAACTCCCTTCTATATTTGAGCCACTGATTATATAATCATCAAGTTGTATTATGCCTAGCTCTGTATTGCAGATAGTAAGATCGTTCATTAATTCCACTGCTTGATTTTCAACAATGTTCAAGATAAGCGAATCACTATAGGATGGGCATACATCGGCTTCCTCTACTGGTGGTGTCACTGTATATACGAATGTGTATGCCCCGGGCTCAACCCCATTTAACTCCAACAAATCGTCTAATAAACTAATCCCACTATTAGCACTTGTCCATTGACCGCTATTGGCAATATTTGTATTAATCAATGATTGTAAATCGATGGGTGAGTCATTGGTACAATAATAGGAAGATGTAGTATTAAATGTGAAGTTTAATGGTGTACAATCAATGGCACAATCTTGACCGATTATTTCATCAACCAGCGAACAAGCTGCGCCATCTTGTATGGTCAAGCTTACTTGTTCTTGATAAGGGATATCGCTAATTATAAAGCTGCCATCCATATTGTCAACCACTTGATATGTACCCGCTATTACTGAATATCCAGCACCTGACCCCCCTTGCACTGTAATGGTATAATCGGTGAGAAAATTATCATTGCACACATAACTATATTCTGTAATGATGGCATCATACATAGCAACAACAACAGCTTGTGATTCACTTTTACAATTACTAGCAGGGTCAATGGCTAATACATAATAAGTGCCAATATTCGATGGAATAAAATTTTCACCAGTTCCTAAGACATTTAATCCTTGTGTATCATCACTCCATATTATTTCAAGGCCAGGATCTGTAGCTGCTGTGAGCACAGGGAAGGCATCACCATTACATAGAAACACATCCGCCGGAGGTAAAGGAGATGGTATAATACCACAATTGCAATTAACAGCATTAATGAGTAGCTCGGCCTCACATCCTTGACTGTCAGCAAGCAATAAGTTAACACCTGTATTCGAGGGCAAACTCACTTCAAATTCTCCATTACCATTATCAATAACATCATAAGATTCAGCAAGCAGTACATAATCCAATCCTGAGCCGCCACTAGCTTGTACTGTAAGTGTATAACTCAACTGATCGTTGCAGTTGGTAACTGGGTTAATAATAGATAATTCTGCCGCTATATCCAATGCAAAAAAAGTACCCGCACTTAAACAACTATTTTGCGTGTCTCGGTAAAACACGTAGTACACTCCTGCATTAAGAGGAGTGTAATTTGTTCCCGTGTATAATACATTCAAACCATCTTCATCATCTGACCACAGTACTTCATATAAGCCAAGATCATCGACAATAATTTCAGGTATGGACTCATCGTAACAGAGCGATAAATCGGCAATCGCTAAGGGTGTAGGGATAGCAGGACAATCACAGTTTACTGCATCTAATGTTTCATTCCATTGACAATTTTCTACCGTTGTAAAATTAAGGACAATATTTTCCATAGAGGATACTGGTTCCGTTTCGTAAAACCCATTTCCCATATCAGTGATGGTCACTGCTGCCTGACTTATTTCAAGGGTAGCACTGTAACTACCTACATTAGCAAGACCTAAATTAAATGAATAATAGTATTGCAAATTACTATTGCAATTACCTACAATATCGGTAATGACTAACTCATCATTAATAAATACTTCGGTCGTAATTGATGGGCCTACACAGCCTATTAAATTTTCAAAATATACACTGTATAGCCCTGGAGTATTAACAGATAGCACATCATTGTGTCCCAAAATATTTCCAGCCTCATCCAACCAAGTAGGGGTCAATGAAGCATCATAATTGGCATCGATACTGATATCATAAGACAATTCTCCAGAACAGAAAAAATAGCTGCCCTCAGTTATTGGTTGCGGTATATCGTTACAGCTACAGTCATCAATATACTCAAATTGATAAGTACATCCATTGACATCCACTACATCAAAAAGTACAATTGTAGAAAAAGGTATCGAACTAATTTGGTAAAAGTCTTGAATAGCGATAGGATTCAGATTAGCGGGTGATATACTTATACTCTCGATCGCTGGCCCTTCAAATGAATAGGTTAATGTGTAAACCTCGTTTACCATAAAGCAGGAGTGATCTCCATCAAAGGTAATTGCTTCTCCTAATGGGATAGTTATTTCTAAAGGATCACTGTAGCATCCATTAATTATATTAAATACATAAATAGGCTCTTGCGTTAATGCCAATATACTTGGCGAGTTACCCAGTAAGGTTGCAGTATTATAGTCAGGCCCATCGTACCACTCAATCAGCGAAATAGGGTCAGTTCCTTCTACTGATACGAGGTATGGACCAGGATCATTTGTACATACCGTATTCACAATGGGATTGATAGGTTGTGGCACAGGGGGGCAATCACATTGTGGGGAAAATACACTATAAGTCAACTGACAGTTTTCTTCATCAGTGATTAATAAATCTACATTAACCCCTGTAGGAACATTCATTACTTGAACAATATTAGGAGGCGTAAAACTGAGAGTTCCTTCATTGCTGGGAATAAGTTCCACTGACTCAATCTCATTGCTTCCACTTGTAATAGTAAATGAGAAACTATAATTTGTAATATCAGGGCTACAATTAGCAACATAGCCTATCACTTGGATAGGTTCATATTGAGCAATCGTAACGGGATCGGCGTTCGCACTTTCACAATCACCACTTGCATAGGTCACATAATAGGTACCATCAACACTAGGTATAAAGCTAAAGCCCGAGGAAATAGGTGGCAACACGGCATTAAAATCACTATACCACAATGGACTGTATGATTCATATCCCGATGGAGGCGGAGGGACTGTGATGGTAGGCATAGTAGTACCATTACAATAATATTGATTTGGTACGATGGGCTGAGGAACTGGTGGACACAATCCACATTCTGGCGTAGAGATGGAAACGGTTGCAGTACAACCAAAATCATCTTCGATATCAAATAGGTATTCAGGATTATCCACACTCAATAAGCTAATATTGAATACATTGTTAGAAGCTGCTTCTATTGAGCCTAATCCATTTACTACATAACCTTGTCCACTACCACCACTGATATTTAGGATTGTACTAAAACTCTCATTATCAGCTGCACAGGCCGGAACCTCAAAGCCACCTATAACCACTGGAAGTTGGGTTATCGCAACTGTACCAAATCCACTGCTACAATCATTATCTAAAGATTCGTATCGCACATAATAAATCCCTATAGGTGCATTAGGATAGCTAATGCCCTGATGCACTGGTGGATTGCTTCCACTGGGATCGCTATACCAAAACACATCATAATTTTGCAAGCCCAATGGCATTGAAACCAATAGCGGATAAGTACTAATATCATTACATACTTCAAAACTCTGGGTAGCTGGACTGGTGATGGTAGGACAATTACAATTCGTTGGACTAGTGATGGATAGTGGCGCTGAACAACCTGATCCATCGGTAACATTAATTGAAATATCTTGTCCAGTTTCAATGTTTGCGAGCTGGTAAAGATTATTGCCAAGATTAACAACTGCTGGGTTATCGAAACTTATAGGCTCTAAACCTGTTACTGAAAATTGCGCTGTATAACTTGTAAGATCGATACTGCAATTCGTATTTCCTATTGTAATTATCAATGGTTCAATATATGCAATTTCAAATGGCACAAATTCGGAAGAACATTCAGTGATAGGATCAGTGTACTGTACACTATAATTGCCAATACTTGTAGGCGAAAAACTAAGCCCAGAAGCAATTGCTACTGGGTTGCTTGCCTGAAACCAACTTACCTCATAATTATTAACAGATGCAACACTCAACGCTGGCAATGGTTCTCCATCACAAAGTGAAAAATTGCTGTCGATAATTGGCGCTACAATAGTTGGGCAAGAACAAAAATCATCTGGTACACTTGGTATATTGATGAAGCCATTGCAAAAATAGCTGCTAGTAATCGTTATATTCAAATCCGATCCTATGGATACATTCGTAAATTCAAACACATCATTACCCACTGGATTGGCATCAAAAATCCCACTCTCTAAGGAATATGCATTCGTAGTAGCATCAGGTGGATAGCCTCCAGTGATACTAATACTTACATCGTAATTCTGTGTACCACTGCATACAGGATCACCAACATCAACTACAATCGGATCTATAGAAGCAAGTTCTATGGGTACTGGGGTACCAAAACAATTTACCCCATCGGTAACCATTGCATAATAAACGCCATCAATTCCAGGCACAAAACTATTTCCTTCCCATAGTGGTTCGGTATCATTTGCATTCTCTAACCACCACACAGTGAATAGGCCGCCTGGATCATTGACCACTAAAGTAGGATATTCAGTTGCGTTGAGTTCAGGACAGTGATAGATCTCATCATCCTGCATAGTCAAGGTAGGTATATCGCAAGCGCAAGAGGGAGCAGCAATAAATAAATCCTCTACACATTCATTAGTTGAACTACCCAATAATGAACTTACATTAAGCGTTACATCATCATTTAAATCAATATCTGAGATCGTGTATATCCCATTGCTTATTGTATAATTATATGTACCAGCATCGATCACATAATTATCATCATCGCCACCTGTAATAGAAAATGAAAAACTATATGCATCAAGCGATGCGTTACAAGTAGGTTGTGAGATAATCGCAATTTCAATAGGATCATAAATTGCAACTTCAAATGCTGTAAGATCACTATTGCACACACTGTTATAATAACCTACATAATAAATCCCATTAGGATAAAAATCCGGATCAAAGCTCGATCCTTGATATACCTGTCCTGTACCATCGGCATTAGTAAACCATCGAATATCAAACCCAGCTAATCCAGCCACAACAATTGCTGGACTATTATTGCCTGAACATACAATTACATCATCAATGTCAGTGGGTGGAACTATAGGACAATTAAATGCTGGAATGATCCCATCTACCGTACAACCATACTGGTCAGTGACAGTAAAACTATCTCCATTGCAATTAGAAATTAGATCCGAAAACTGACCATCAAAAGCCACATTAATTATGTTGCCATTCTCAAATTCTACCACATAATAATTATCATTATTAAAGTTGTATCCCCCACTGATGCCCACTGTGGCCTCCCAATAACTAGGAGGATCTTGACATTCTTGATTGATAACTTCATAAGTCAACGGATTACCACAAGCACATAAGATAGTAACACTCGTGCCTACTTCACAGCCATTCTGATCTGTTACCGATACGGATAGCTGATCCCCTTCATAACCTGTTAGCACCACTGAACTCCCATCGTCAGATAATATTAATTCAGGTGTAGGTCCACTTGTATTGTAAAAATTGTAACAACCTGAACCCCCTGCTGTACTAAAATTAATGGACACTTGGTCATCATTATCAGGTCCGCAATCATAAGGAAATGCATCAGCAGTTATGGTTAGGCTGCCATCACAATCATTTACATAACTACAATCTAGAGGAATATCTAATGAAAAACTTAACCCTTCGGGAACTTGACTTAACCCATCATTGATATCTGTATTAAAACTTGTATTTGAATCAGAAAACACAAATTCACTCGTAAGCGAACTATTGGTTATCTCAAAACAAAGCTCATAGACTGGCAACCAACATTCCGTAACTTCAGGGCAACCAAAGCCAAAAAAACCAGATGTATTAGTATATGCAATTACTGCATTTACAATACCAGCTTGTAAAGCATCTACACTGAGTGGCTCATATAAGGCTACCCCCGGTGGAGTGCATACCACCGTCTCATTAAAAGTGAAACTGTTGTAATTTTGGAAAGTTAATGCGTTTTCATTGTAGGTTATATACACTGCTGATGATCCGATGGCAAAGGGTGTTTCAGTACCGGTGGGTTCTAGATTATTAGGTGCCGAAGCCGACCTAATTTCTAAGGTTACGCATAGCTGATCTGGATTACTAGTACAATCAAAAACAGGATTTAACCTCAATTGTACATATTGAGACATGAGATTGGAAAAATTTCCCAAAATCAGAAATAAAAGGACAGAGAAAAGATAATTACACTTCACAGGGTAAATTTAAGGAGAATATAGCAATAAACGAATATTTTGACCCAATCGTCGGCTTATTAATTAATAAAATAAAAAATAATTTTTGAAACATTAAAAAAAATCAAAATTCAGCACCTTGCTAGGTAAATAATACCATTTAATAATTGGTTATTGGTTACAATCATCATTGCATGAAATAGTTACTGTAATCACTCCTAACTCAACTTCTATTTCAATTTATTGGCTAATCATAGACCATATACATCTCATTGAAAAAATAATAGCTCGTCCCTTACCACAAACCAAAAAGAATTATTTACTTATTAGAATCTTTAGTCCCATTTTATTAGCCTGGGCTTCTAACTTGAGAATTGTTCAATGATTAAAATTTAGCAACAGAATCAAGTTGTTATCGCTATTTTGAAATGAATGTTTCTAATTAGGCCTTGCTAAATAACTCATAAGTTTGCGATTATGGCGATGCCT
>CAYZQX010000209.1:0-7371 GCA_964480615.1 uncultured Chitinophagales bacterium
GGTTTTTCTTCAGCAGGGCGAAGACCAATAATCTCTACTGGATCACCTGTATTGATAACACCTCTTTCGATACGACCTGTAGCTACAGTACCACGACCAGTAATGGTGAATACGTCTTCAACTGATAATAGGAATGGCTTATCAACTGCACGAGGAGGGATAGGAATATAGCTATCCACAGCGGCCATTAATTCTTGAATTTGTTTTTCGCCTTCTGGATCTCCATTAAGTGCCTTTAGTGCAGAACCCTTAATGATTGGTGTATCATCACCTGGGAATTCATAGAAGCTCAATAGATCACGAAGTTCCATTTCTACTAGTTCTAATAATTCAGGATCATCAACCAAATCCACTTTGTTCATGAAAACAACTACTGCAGGTACACCCACCTGACGAGCAAGAAGGATATGCTCACGAGTTTGTGGCATAGGACCATCAGTAGCAGCACATACTAAGATAGCACCGTCCATTTGAGCGGCACCAGTAACCATGTTCTTCACATAATCCGCGTGACCTGGACAGTCAACGTGTGCATAGTGACGATTGGCAGTTTGGTACTCTACGTGGGCAGTATTGATAGTAATACCGCGTTCTTTTTCTTCAGGAGCGGCATCAATTTTATCGTAGTCCATCTTTTCAGCCCAACCAGACTTAGCCAGTACTACAGTAATAGCAGAAGTAAGGGTGGTCTTACCGTGATCCACGTGACCGATGGTTCCGATATTCACGTGCGGTTTGGAGCGATCAAATGTTTCTTTAGCCATTTTAAAATGATTTTCTTTTTGATTTTGTTAAAAAATTATAGAGCCGAGGATTGGAATCGAACCAACGACCCCTTCCTTACCATGGAAGTGCTCTACCCCTGAGCTACATCGGCTTTTATGAAATCTAAAAAACTAACAGGTCTTGATTCTAAAAAAAAGAGCGGAAGACGAGGCTCGAACCCGCGACCCTCAGCTTGGAAGGCTGATGCTCTACCAACTGAGCTACTTCCGCCTGTAAATTCCAATAAAAGATAAACAAAACTATTCTTAATTCATTCAATAAAACAATTGCACTTATTAATAAGATTGCAAATGGAATGTTTTGTTTTTGGTTATTTCTCCGATGTGGTCACAGAGGGAAGCATAGGACTTCAAGCGGTGAAATAGATGTTCAAAAAATAAAGCTTTTGACAAGTCATAAGCTCAAGGTGAGAGTACTTCTCTCAAATTATTCCGGAGGAACTCCAGAAAGTGGGGGAAGGAGGATTCGAACCTCCGAAGGTATAAACCAACAGATTTACAGTCTGTCCCATTTGGCCACTCTGGTATTCCCCCGAAAAAAAGAGCCGGTGGACGGATTCGAACCGCCGACCAGCTGATTACAAATCAGCTGCTCTGGCCAGCTGAGCTACACCGGCAAATATCAAGGGTGGAAGCCCTCGAAACCCCTAGAAAAAACGTCCGTAACTACGTTCTCCCCGAAAAGGAGTGCAAATTTAATACATATTTTGATATTGCAAAAGTTTTTTTAAAAAAAAGTAAAAAAATATTTTCTACTGATACAACTGCCGCAATTTCCCCGCAAAAATATCTAAGGTTTTATTATTGTGCAAGTATCTTTCGAAATTATTTCGCAAAATATCGAAATTTATTCTCCAGCCTATGTAAATCCAGATCACGTTATCAATAAAACAAAGCTAATCTTCCTATCTATCGCCTTTTTATATTTTATTCTTTACAATTGCTGGTTTGCTCCCATACTATTATAATATGCGATTATGGCGAAGCCTCTGGCCATGGTTGCTTGAGAATTTATTATTTTTTATCGGCCACAAGAACCTGCGCGATTCAAGATTTGCGATTCTGAGGTTTGTTGTGGTAGCTTAATTAAGTCGAGTGTCTATTATCCAGAGTCTATTGAATGATTCCCGATTTGCGATTCTGATACTGACTACAGCAACTGTTCTAAGTCTAGTATCCAGTATCTCTAAACTGATACACGATTTTGGGTTGAGGACTCCGATGTTTTTTGGAGTCAATAAGCAATAACTAATATCCATCATTTATGGTATTACGACTATAATGTCATATTCATAAAATACTTAGATGGTTGTGGGCCCAAATAAACAATGTCATAAATTGGTTATCCAAAGTATAGAGATATTAGAGCTTATTCATCATCCAACTTACTGCGTAATGTATTATTCAAGTTCTTTCAGCCTATCCATGTGCCTCGTAGATAGTTGCGTGAGCGATAGGAGCAGTGGCACGTAAGTGCCAGCCCATAGGGCCGAAGCGATAGCGGAGCTGCGGATAGCGCGGCAGCTGGTGTAGCGAACAAGTGGCCAATAAATGAAAGGAGTGGTTATGGCTACACCAGGTGACACGCCCAAAAGAATATTTACTGACACTAATCTCAATTCCTAAGAGTCTATCTCAATGGAAAAGCGCTACTAAGCCTTTCAAGCATATTTTTAATATATGCCAAAATTGTATTATTTTTACAACATAAAAGCCACGGGGGTGCCTAAGAAGGGCTGAGATCATACCCATAGAACCTGATGCAGCTAATACTGCCGAAGGGAAGTGCGATACAATCCTTCCTTATGTTGAAGTTTTGATTTCGGTCAATCTCCATTTCCCTTTTTGTAGTTATTATATGCTTTTTTATTATGAGTTTTTAATAGGAAAGTGTATGTTATAAATATGATTCAGAGCCTCACCGATAAGCTTTTTATTATTGGTTTTAATGAGCAAGCAATATTGTAATAATAGCTAAAATAGGGACCTACAACTGTTATTAGAAGATAAAAAAAATAAGCAATGAAAATATTATTCAATGATCGAGAATATAGCGTGCCTGAAAAAATTATGCTTGCCGATGCATTAGATATGCTCATGCAATCGAAGAATTATTTTGGCATGGCAGTAGCAGTGAATATGAATATCATCTCAAAAGAATTATGGAAAGGATATGAATTAAAAGATCGAGATGTATTGCTCGTAATAAAAGCTACACAAGGGGGATGATTGTCCTAAAATAAAAGATAATTAGTGGTTAGTAAAATATCAGCAAAAAAATAAAATAATAAAGATGAATTCATCGAATATAATATCAAGAGATCCATTGCCTGCATCACGCAAAATATATGTGCATGGCAGTATCCACAATATACAAGTGGCAATGCGTGAGATCGCACTGGAGCAATCATCGGTCACTAGTGACAAAGACAAGTCGAGCAATACACCATTTACAGTATATGATACCAGTGGTCCCTATACCGACCCTAATATACAAGTGGATGTTCGTGCTGGATTGGAGAAGCTCCGTCAGACTTGGATACTAGATCGTGGGGATGTGGAATTGCTCAGTACCTTCACCTCACAATATACCCGTGAACGAATGGCTCATCTCAATGGCATCCATTTTCCATCCATCCCACTTCCCTATAAAGCCAAGCCAGGGCATAACGTGTCACAGATGTATTATGCGAAAAAAGGTATTATAACACCAGAGATGGAATATGTAGCTATACGTGAAAATCAGCGCATCGTAGAATTAGAATCGGCCTACAAAAAGGATGGTATTGCCAAGCAACATACTGGGGTAGGTTTTGGTGCTAGAATACCAAAAGTTATCACCCCTGAATTTGTAAGAGAAGAGATTGCAGCAGGTCGCGCTATTATTCCTAACAACATCAATCATCCTGAGAGTGAACCTATGATTATAGGTCGCAATTTTTTAGTAAAGATCAATGCCAATATAGGTAACTCCGCAGTAAGTTCATCAATTGACGAAGAAGTAGAAAAAGCCGTATGGGCTTGCCGCTGGGGTGCTGATACCATTATGGATTTGAGTACAGGCAAAAACATTCATGAGACGAGGGAGTGGATTATAAGAAATAGTCCAGTGCCTATAGGTACGGTACCAATATACCAAGCATTAGAAAAAGTGAATGGAAAAGCTGAAGATCTCACCTGGGAAATTTTTAAAGATACACTGATAGAACAAGCAGAGCAAGGAGTTGATTATTTCACGATACATGCGGGTGTATTGCTGCGCTATATACCACTTACTGCACATCGCATGACTGGTATCGTATCACGTGGTGGGTCTATTATGGCTAAGTGGTGCCTAGCACACCACAAGGAGAATTTCCTATACACCCACTTCGAAGAGATCTGCGAGATTATGAAAGCTTATGATGTTGCGTTCTCACTGGGTGATGGATTGCGTCCAGGTAGTATTGCCGATGCAAATGACGAGGCACAGTTTGGCGAATTACAAACCTTAGGTGAGTTGACGAAGATCGCTTGGAGACATGATGTACAAGTGATGATAGAAGGGCCTGGCCATATTCCCATGCAGCTCATAAAGGAGAATATGGACAAGGAATTAGATGATTGTATGGAAGCCCCTTTCTACACACTAGGGCCGCTCACTACCGATATAGCACCTGGTTATGACCACATAACCTCGGCTATAGGTGCGGCGATGATCGGCTGGTATGGTTGTGCAATGCTCTGCTATGTAACGCCAAAGGAACACCTAGGACTACCCAACAGAAAAGACGTAAAAGATGGTGTGATTACTTACAAAATAGCGGCTCATGCCGCTGATCTTGCAAAAGGCCATCCAGCAGCTTACTATCGCGATAATGCCCTCAGCAAGGCGCGTTTTGAATTTAGGTGGAATGATCAATTTAACTTATCACTGGATCCCGATACTGCGCGCGAATTTCATGATGAAACATTGCCATCGGACAATGCCAAGGTAGCGCATTTCTGTTCTATGTGCGGACCTAAGTTTTGTTCCATGAAAATCACTCAAGATGTACGTGAATATGCAGCATCATTAGAGCGCAACGGCCACGCAATTGCAACCGAAGAAGAGATGGCACAAGGAATGGAAGAAAAATCCAAGGAATTTATTAGCCTAGGGGCAGAGGTTTATGTAAAAATTGATGCGTAAAAAAGTAGGGTATTAATTAACAATTAGAGACTGACAAATTGTTAATTATAACCTTTGAATCAACTGGATAATAGAAGCTAAAAATAGCAGGTCATCCAGCTCTTGTCATCGAGAATAGCCCATATTATAAGTTGACTTTAGATAATCAACATATTCATCAAAAACTGAATATGTAAATCTGTAAAATATTCATAGCCCTTATCCTATAAGTGGATAAGGGCTATAACTGAGTACCTAGACTGAAGTAATTACTTTAAAAAACTTTAAGCACTATGTTTCTTCTAAAAAAGGCGATAGCCCATAAGAAGGAAGCCATAAGTTGCCCAGACGTATAATTAACAGGTCTCCAAAATTTTGCAAGTATAGAAATATAAACGCATAATTTGTAGTCATTCATTAAAGATAGAAAATCAAATTATTAATTCAATTATAGGAGTTTGTCAAGTTTTCTTATTTTTGACTTCCTTTTCTCTTAATAATCCCGATAGGTTGGTAATTTTTTTTTGATTTTAGAGACTAGTTGCAATCCAGTTAGTCATTAATCGTATTGTTATCAATAAAAATTTTGAATGAATATTTCATGAAGCTTATCGTAATATCAGCACCCTTTCCAGTACCTGAAGAAGTATCGGTAGTCAATCGACTTTTTGAGGCGGGATTACAATATTATCACATCAGGAGTCCATTTGTGGACAGCGATACCCAGCGCAAATTTATTTGGCAGATAGGCGAAGACTATCGCCGCAGGCTGGTCATCCATCAGCACTTTGAGATGGCGGAATCCCTACCTATATGGGGCATTCACTTTAAGGAAAACAATGTAAAACTCCTAGCACAAGGTGATCCTGCATACTTATACTGGGTAAACCACAAAATAGCCAATCCTAACTTCCACTTAAGTGCCTCCTTTCACGACTTAGAAGTAATCCAAAAGGCTAAGGAGCCTTATGATTATGTATTTATAAGTCCAGTATTTGAGAGCATCAGTAAGGAGGGCTATACAGGAAGCTTTAACCTAAGCAGCATACAAAAAACAGCCTATCTCACGAAGCAAAAGATAATAGTAATGGGTGGTGTAGAGCCTGAAAACATACCTATCGTTCACGAATTGGGCGTTGATGGTGTTGCAGTCTTGGGCTATATATGGAAAAGTCCCGACCCTGTACAAGCATTTCTAAATTTGCAAGAAAAATGCATCAAGCCCTCCCCTTCGTCCTTACTATAGCTGGACTAGATCCCAGTGGTGGAGCAGGCCTCAATGCTGATATTAAAGTATTTGCTAACTATGCCCTGAATGATTTCGCTGTAGCTACCGCCATAACCGCACAAAATGAAAATAACTTTTTTAGCTGCGAATGGATTGCGGAATCAACTATCCTAGCGCAACTACAGGCATTAATGATAAGCTACACAATCAAATATGTAAAAATTGGCATTATAGAAAATACAAGGATCCTCAATAGTGTTATTAACAAGCTGGTTGAACACAATCCTGAGGTATTCATCGTATGGGATCCTATCCTTCGCGCTAGCGCAGGTTACCAATTTATTGACCCTAGCATAGGAGATCATCAAATGCTTAAAAACATCTTGCCAAAACTTGCGCTAATAACGCCTAATATCGAGGAGTGGAACATTCTAAGTAGCAATATTGGTGAAGAAATATTTGACCACACCAATGTATTTATAAAGTCTTATAGCAAAGACAAAAATATTGTTGAAGATGTATTAAGAATAAGAAAAAACAATGCGGTAGATGGACCAGAAAACCGAGTCATCACCCATAGCTTCAGCAGCGAAGCAATAACTATGTCCAAGCACGGCAGTGGCTGCGTACTCTCATCGGCAATCATTGCAGGCCTCGCGCAAGGATGGGGTCTCCTATATGCCATCCATAAAGCACGTCAATATACCTTATCTTTTTTAATGAGCAATGACACTAGACTTGGTCAACATCATAAGTTTACAATTGAAAGACCATAAATCCAAAACGCATATTACTAGCAAATCACTCGCTTAGTCCTTCTAATTATGCCGCTAAAATTTAATGCCCGCTAAAAGTCAAAACAATAAATTACAAATTCTAAAAAACAATATGCAAGCTACTTGTACGATGGCTAAAAGTTATGCAATTAGAATAGCGGTGTACCCATAAAGTTCCTGCCTGATTCAAAATAGATTCAACTATGGCGATGCCTCCGGCCCGGGCTATACAGGGCTGCGCTGACGCTCCGGTACTGGGCTAGCGGGTTATTTGACATTAGATTATCCACTCGCAACACGAACCCGCTAGACCAGCACAAACCCTTCCTATCCCTATCGCTTTTTAACGATTCAAGATTTACGATTCCCGATTTACGACCCTGAAGCTTGTTGCAGTAACTACATAAAGTCCAGTGTCCATTATCCAATGTC
>CAYZQX010000210.1:0-7321 GCA_964480615.1 uncultured Chitinophagales bacterium
TTCCTGCTGAACAATATGCCATACAAACTGGTCAACATCCTGCTGTTACTACAGATAATAATATAGAGACATTTAAGAGCCAGTTAAAAAAAATTGGTCTATCCTATGATTGGTCGAGGGAGATAAGAACATCGGATCCAAGTTATTACAAGTGGACTCAATGGATATTCTTGCAATTGTATGATAGCTGGTATAACAAGTCAACTGATAAAGCGGAAGACTTAATAACACTAGTACGTCATTTTATAGCACAAGGCACCAATGGGCTGAATGCTGCTACCAATTCAAAAGAGCAATTTAGTGCCGCTGAATGGAATGCTATGAGCGAGGAACAAAAGAAAAAAATACTTATGGATTATCGCTTAGCCTATCAATCCCATTCTGAAGTATGGTATTGTCCTGACCTAGGGACTGTGCTTGCTAATGATGAGGTGAAGGATGGTGTGAGTGAGCGCGGTGGATTTCCTGTACACAAACAGAAATTGCGCCAATGGTTCCTAAGAATCACCGCATTTGCAGAGCGATTGCTCAATGGGTTGACAAATATAGATTTTCCTGAATCGCTAAAGGAAATGCAAAGCAATTGGATAGGCCGATCCGTAGGCGCGAGTATCCACTTTAGCATTAAGGATAGCGATAATAGTTTTGAAATATACACTACAAGACCTGATACTATATTTGGTGTAACTTATATGGTGTTAGCACCTGAACACCCACTTGTAGAAAGTCTCACCACCGAAGACCAAAAAAATGATATAGATGCCTATCTCGCCTATGTAAAAAGAAGGTCAGAAAGAGATAGATTATCCGAAGTGAAAGTAGTTACTGGTGCCTTTACAGGTTCCTATGCTATACATCCATTTAACGGTGAATCCATTCCTATATGGATCGGTGAGTATGTGCTTGCAAGTTATGGTACAGGAGCGATCATGGCTGTTCCTGCTGATGATGACCGCGATGAGGCATTTGCCAAAAAATTTAATTTGCCTATTATAGAGATCATTGATAAATCGAGCTATCCAGGGGCTGGTCGAGGAGATAAAGTTGGCAAGATGATTAACTCAGACTTTCTCAATGGGATGGAGGTGATGCAAGCAATTGATCTAGTAAATGAAAAACTAGAAGCGATAGGCATAGGCAAAGCCAAGATCAATTATAAATTGCGCGATGCAGGTTTTAGCCGTCAACGTTATTGGGGTGAGCCATTCCCTATCTATTACAAAGACAAAAATGAGGAAGACGCATTACCCTATTCCCTAAACACAGAAACCTTGCCCATCACCTTACCTGATGTGACAAGTTACCAGCCAGCTAAAGGTGGCACTAAATCACCCCTTGCAAATATTTTAGATTGGGTTGAATTCGAGGATAATCACTATAGAGAAACAGATACTATGCCCGGCTATGCTGGATCGAGTTGGTATTTTTTGCGTTATATGGATCCTAATAATCCCGATCAATTTGCGAGCAAAGAAGCACTTTCTTACTGGCAAAACGTGGACTTTTATATTGGTGGTGCTGAGCATGCGGTAGGCCATTTATTATACTCACGTATGTGGCATAAATTTCTTTATGATCGAGGCTGGGTGCCTACTGAAGAACCATTTAAAAAATTAGTGAATCAGGGCATGATCCAAGGGCGATCAACATTCGTGTATCGGATCAAAGATACCAATACCTTTGTTTCTTATGATCTAAAAGACCAGTATGAGACTACAGGTATTAATGTTGATGTATCCTTTGTGGACAAAGAAGATAATTTGAATCTCGATCAGTTTAGAAATTGGCGAGCGGAATACAAAGATGCTGAATTTGTATTATCTAATGGTAGGTATAAATGTGGTGTAGAGATAGAAAAAATGTCTAAGTCCAAACACAACACAGTTAACCCTAACGATGTGATCAATGAGTATGGATCTGATTGCTTTAGGATGTTTGAAATGTTCTTAGGTCCTATCGAATCATCAAAACCATGGGATACCAAAGGCATAGAAGGTGTGAGTAAATTCCTAAAAAAATATTGGCGTTTACACATAAGCAATGAACAATTTAAGTTAAGCGAAGATGCCCCTAATGAAGAGGAATGGAAGGCACTCTACAAGGCAATTAAAAAGGTGAATGAGGATATGGAAAGATTGTCTTTCAATACTTCGATTAGCACATTTATGGTATGTGTGAATGAACTCACCGAATTAAAATGCAATAAGCGCGCCATATTAGAAAAATTAGCTATTACCATGTCGCCCTATGCGCCATTCATCACAGAAGAAATATGGTCATTAATGGGTCATAAAGAATCCATTCATAAAGCAGTATTTCCTGAAGTGGTCGAAACATATCTTGTAGAGCATGAAAAGGAATATCCTATATCCATTAATGGCAAGGTGCGTTCCAAAATTGTTTTACCAGTGGATTTTCCTGCTGATCAGGTAGAAGCATTGGTAATGAAAGATGAATCTGTTACAAAATGGTTTGATGGCAAACCAATAAAGAAATTTATTTTTGTTCAAGGCAGAATAATCAATATCGTGGTATAAAATTAGTCCATAGAGAAGTGCATACCAAAAGAACTAAAAAATCAATTGTTATGCTTGCAGTATATGAATTTTCAAACTATGTCAAAGGAACAAAATAGTGGTTTAGGAATGATTGAATAGATGGTTTAATTTTTTAATTCATAAGTGTTCAATATGAGTAAAGAGGAAAAGATAATAACCCAATATATCGAAAATGCGGCTGAGTTCGCTCAGCCCATTCTCAACTTATTGAGAGCGGTAATTCACGAAGCTTGTCCTGAAGTAGAAGAAAAGATAAAATGGTCATTTCCGCATTTTGATTATAAGGGTGAGATGATGTGTAGTTTTGCAGCGTTTAAGAACCACTGTGCTTTTGGATTTTGGAAAGCGAGTCTATTAGAGGATATGATATCTGAAATAAAAAAGAGCAGTGAATATGCGATGGGTGACTTTGGGCGTATTACTTCTATTGAGGAGCTGCCTGATAAAAAAGTACTTAAGCTATTAATTATCGAAGCTATGCGATTGAATGATGAAGGAATAAAGTTGCCACCCAAATCAGTTGCTGATAAGATACCAATTGATACACCTAAAGATTTTGAATTGTTACTAAATAACAATAAAGTTGCTAAGTCTTATTTTGATAATTTTGCCTATTCACATAAGAAAGAATACATTATGTGGTTCGATGAAGCAAAGACAGATGCTACAAGACAAAAAAGAATGAATCAAGCACTTGAATGGATTAGTGAAGGCAAAGGCCGCAACTGGAAATATGAAAAGAAAAGATAAAGAAAAGTCATCTCTCTTAGCTAGTTTAACAAACAAAAACTAGTAACAGAATTATTGTACTTAGTGGTGTTTATACGATAGGGATAGGAAGGGTTTAGTACAAGGCTGGCTGTCTTTCAGTTGCTAAATAATAATGAGGTCGAAAGCCAGCCAGCCTTGTACCGTAGCGTTAGCGAAGCCCTGTATAGCCCGGGCCTTTAGGCATCGCCCAAAATATTGATTACTTCATTAATTTTGAAACACAATTACTAGTAAGACCTTTGATAACGTTCAAGAATTAAAGCTCATTCTTTAGGATGGTGATAGCTCAGACAATGCATCTAAAGCCCATTGGATTAAAAACCCTCGTCACATAATTTTTTCCTTATCCTGCTGAGTGTTTCAGGTTGTATGCCTATTAAGGAGGCAACATATTGCAATGGTATGCGCTGTATTATTTCTGGTTGTTCGATCGCCAATGCTCTGTATCGCTCTTCAGCGGTCATGGTAATAAAAGCCACTAATCTTCGCTCCACTCTCAGGTGCGATATTTCTAGCATTCGCCTAGTAGCTTTTTCAAACACAGGGTATTGAATATATAAGTCTTCAAGTTCAGATTTATTGATACACAATAATTTAGATGGTGGAATGGATTGTATAATTTCCTTTGAAGGTTTGTTATCCACAAAGCTATAGAGTGCTGTTACAAAATTATTTTTGAGCAACACAAATTTAGTGTATTCAATATCACGTTTTATATAGTAAGACCTTATTGCTCCGTCTAAAATAAATGCATAGAAATTACATACTTCCCCTTCATTGACTAATATCTCCCCTTTCTTTAATTTACGGGTATAAGCCAATTTGGAGAGTGCCTCAAATTCGCTGTCAGTAAGGGGGGTTAATTGATTGAATACTGCTCTAAATGGATCCATCTATTATCGATTATTGTAACATTTTATACATTATTAAAATAGGTAATAAACTAATTAGTTTTTAGGCAAAAAGATTTCAGCCATCATACATCTTGCACTACCTCCACCATTCTGTTCTATCTCATTAATTGCTGCATATACAATTCGTGAATATTTTTCGATGGCTCTTACTTGATCAATAGACAATGCATTGTAAGCTTGCTGTGAAAGCACTAATATATTTTCAGCTTTATTGTTTCTAACCTGCAGCATATTGCCAGCAAAATGGTTCATTTGTTCATAGCTCAATTTTATTATTTCTCTACCTGATTCAATTAATTGGTGTTGCACTGATTGCAATTCCTCCATCTGCTTAATGCTATCCTCCACAAGTATTGCAAAACCGTCGCCTAAACACATCATTACATTCGTATGATAGATTGGATGACCATTTTCATCTACTGAGTCAAATGCCACGACTTTGTATCCTTGCTCCTGCCCCCACTGATTGAGCAGATCAAGGTTAGTCCTTGGTGAGCGGCAAGCATACGCAACTAGGTTATCGCGATCGAGTATAAGACTACCCGTACCTTCTAATATTTTCCCTTTTAGCTCATAAGCAGTATAATCTATGAGGTTGTTCATTTTGAAGCCATTGTTCTTAATGAATTCCAACACTTGTGAATTGCGTTCAAGCCTTCTATTTTCAGCGTACATAGGATACAATATGTAAGAACCATCGCTGTGAAAACTAACCCAGTTATTAGGGAATATTGAGTCAGGTGTGTGAGGTTCAGGCGTGTCTTGAAAGACCAAAACATTGACACCCGCTTTTCTTAAAATATCAGCCATCCCATCAAACTCGCTCAAGGCGCGTTTTTGAATCTCAAGCTGTGACAATGACTGATTTTCTTTTTGAAATGCGTTATTGCCAGCGGTTTGCGCATTAAAGGCAAATTTTGCTGGTCTAATCATTAATATATTTGATGAAAAAGATTTTGACATCGGATTGGTTGATTGAATTAGTAGTGACAAAAATAATTTTTATAAAAGGCTAACAGATAAAAAATATATTTATTGGATCACTAAATCATTTCTCTACACAATGGCAGGCTCATACAATGTGATCCACCCCTACCCCTCGATAATTCGGAGGATGGCAGCATGATCAAAGTGTTTTCAATATTATCTGGCGTGAGCGCATCGGCAGGGTCTCCAAACCGCTGAAGCAAGGTAGAAGCATGTACCACATCAAAACCATTTAGTTTAAATGCGGATGCTGTTTTTTCATTCCGATCGAAACCTATTACCACACCTTCTTTTACAGCAAGCACATTACAGCTATCCGTCCATTGTTCACGCTCATCATAAGGATACAATCCATTCGCCGAGTAGATAATTTTCACAGCCTCAGGATACACCCCAAAATCATCCACACTCACTTGACGCAATAAACCTTCTAATCCCTGAGGCATAACTTTTAATCCTATTTTCTCATAATCACGCTGTCCCTGCAATAGGTAGTTCTTACCTGCATCATAGGGTTGTGACCCATGCTTACGCAAGTCGAACTGATAGATTTCCACCTTCTCTTTACTCTTGCGCTCAGGTCGCTCTTGGAAATAATGCAAATAGGAAATTTCCTTCGCCTCTTGGCTTTGTAAAAATGTTTCAGAATAGTCCCCAAACATAACCCAAGTATCGCGTCTTACTTGTGTAAATATGGTATCTATATGCATCACGGCCCGCTTCCTAGGGATCTTTACGATACTCACACGATGAATACCTACATCGGGATTTTTAAATAGGTTATGAACAATCGCATTGGCTGCATTAGGACTCGTACGTTCACTACACCCTACAATAAGATGGCCAGGACTTATCATCATAATATCCCCTCCTTCAAGTGTAATAATATGCTCTTTTCGCTCCTCTATATCGCCAAGAAAATAATCGCGATCTTGATTGATCTCTACCACTTTATGGTTATCGTCCTTAAAAATCAAATTATAAGCAATAAATCTAGCAATCAATGACTCCCTTCTACGCGCGCGTTTCGATAAGCGGCTCAAAAGAAAATGATTGTGTACTACTATACCTATATCCCTTGTAAAAATGAGGTTAGGAACAGGAGGAAATATAAATTCATCATCATCAGTATTAGGCAAGGTACCAGTAATTAATGTCTTTGCTAATACAAATGGCTCCATATTCATCAGCATCTTCTCATCCTTATAGCTACAGCCCTCATAAGCACATATGGAGGCTACCAGTAAGGAGCGATTGTGATCGTTAGTAGCTAAAGTTTTCCCAAGCAATACCTGCAATTCCAATACATTATCCGAATTAAAATAATTTGGGGAATTGGGCTTATAACAATCGGGCCTGCCGATGGCTTTCTTTTCATTTTCGAGTATAGCAGGAATTTTAGCCGGATCCAAAAAATACAACAGTGTCTTTAAGTAATGATCATATTCATACTGCATGTTCTTCAAAAAAACCGTGTCATCATATAACCAATCTCTAAACTTACCAGGTACGATCTTACCAATACCTCCATCAGGACTATGTATAATCAGCTTCTTTAACTTGCCTATCTCATTTCTTACACCAAGTTCAAATGGCATATAATTTTTTTTTACAAAAGTAATGAAAATCTTTTTATTCGATCAGAATATCTTAAAAGGCATATAACCCCTTATATCATTACATCAGCAAAGAGCTAAAAATAAGGAGCCATCATGAGTATAATAACAAATTCTCATTTTTTGTTCTTGGGACTCAATTGCTTATGCTAAAACTGAAACAGTCTTGCACCGCTCATATCCTATCTCAATTCTACCTATTATTGAAAAATTCTGTGAAAAATAAGTGAATCTTGAAATAACTCATTCCGTTCATTTTAGAGAAGGATGTACATTATGCTAAGAACAATTTATGCTATTCTGACCCATGTCCAAGAAATGATGAGAATAGGTACTTAATTACAAATTAAATAGCATTGGTTTCTTAACTTATAAGTTAAAGATTATGGCGATGCCTGCGGCCCGGGCTATGCGGGGCTTCGCTTCGCTACGGTACTGTGGTGGCGGGCTTTCGGCTTTATTAATTCAAAGCTGC
>CAYZQX010000211.1:0-7287 GCA_964480615.1 uncultured Chitinophagales bacterium
CTATTCAAGAGCCATTTAGCGAACCAATGTAGCATCCACAAAGGCTGCAAAATTCTTTGTGCAGTAAGTGGAGGAGCAGACTCTATATTGATGATTCATCTATTAATGGAGATGGGGTATAAAGTCGGGATAGGCCATGTCAACTTTAAGTTGCGCAATGCAGCCTCCGATGCTGATCAAGCCTTGGTTGAACAATTTGCCACTGCACATAAACTAGCTATACACCTCACTAGTTTTGACACGAATGCCATTGCAAAAGATCAAAAGATTTCGATAGAGATGGCTGCAAGAACACTTAGGTATGAATGGCTTGAAACAATTCGCAAAGACTTTCAATATGATTGTATAGCCACTGGTCATCATCTGAATGATTCTGCTGAAACGATTATTTTGAATCTAACCAAGGGTACAGGTGTCAGAGGCCTACACGGAATTGCCTCAAGAAATAATAAAGTTATAAGACCACTAATGTGTTTTACGAATGAAGATATTCATCAATTATTGATTAAAAAAGATATTATTAATTATGCAACAGACTCCTCTAATACTGACACTAAGTATCAGAGAAACCTTATACGACACCAAGTGATTCCAATATTAGAAAGCATAAATCCAAAATTAATTTCCACCCTTGCTGACAATAGCCAACGGATGAAAGAGGTAGAATATTATTATTTAGCAGGTATTGAGGCACACAAAAAAAAATTACTTATACCTAAAAAGGATGAATGGTTTCTAGCAATTGAACAATTAAAAAATCAATCAGCTTTACAAACAATCTTGCACGAAATTTTATCAGATTTTGGCTTTGGAAACTTGCAGTTATTAGATATTATGAAGAGTATTCATACAGTGGAACTTGGACAAGTATTTTATTCCGATACCCATCGAATTATCAAAGATCGAAAGTTCTTAATTATAAGTAAATGGCCAGGTGAAGCAACCTCCGTCTATTATATAAAGGGGGATGAAGGCACTATGAATATTAACCTCTTTCACCTTACTTGGAAAACTAAAATGATCGCTGCTTATAGTCCTGACCATAGACCTAGTATTGCATTTATTGATGCAGAAAAATTGAGTTTTCCACTTATAATTAGACCTTGGAAAATGGGCGATTATTTTTATCCATTAGACAATAAAAAACTAAATTCGGATAAGCCCTTGCGCAAGAAAGTTTCCAAGTATATGAAGGATCAAAAAATGAGCCCTGTACAAAAAGAAAAGACCCTCATTATGCAAGATAATGAAGGTCATATTGTATGGATACTCAACCAGATGATTGATGACCGTTATAAGATTTCAACTAGTACTAAAAAGTTTTTGCGATTTGAGTTAAAGCACAGTACAATACCTGAATTATAGTTGCCCAGCTAATAGGTATTACTTACTTAGCATAATCTTAGTCTGATAGCGATCCTGCTGATCGGTAATTATTAAATGATAGATGCCGCTAGAAAGCTGCTGGGTATCGATGCTAAATGTAGTTGTATTATTATCAATGGTTTGTTCTAAGACTTTTTGCCCCAAAAGATTAAACAAAGCGATGTGCACATTCTTCAATGGCTTACTTGTTTGAATATTGATATTCGACTGGTAAGAGGGGTTGGGGAATACCGAAAAACCAGAACCTTCAATGTCTTGAATACCACTATAGAGTACAACAAAATTTTCTTGGTATTCACAACCATTTGCATCAATGATATAAACGAAATTTTGACCGAGTGGTAATGTATATACATCATTTACATTAATATCACCTGCTGACCAAATAACTTGGTATGGTGCTGAACCACCACTGATGGTTAAATGACCATTATCGCCACTTACTTGCACATCAGCATTGAAGGGTAGCGGACCACCAACTTCAGCTGACAATGTGGCTGTTACCCCTTCTGCATCAACGATCGTTGCATAATAAACACCACTTGGCAAGTTTTCGGTATTCGAGACCTCTTGAAACTCCCACATCCACCTAATATCATAGGGTGCAGTACCACCATATATAGAATCTACATCAATTTCTCCAATATTATTTTCAGCGCATAAAAGATTAACTATGCTTGTAGCCATCCCCAATACTGTTACGTTTGTAGTATCTATACATCCCTTTAAATCCGTAACATATATATGATGTAATCCAGGCTCTAACAATTGTATAGGTTCATCAGATAACCCATCCCAGCTATAAGTATATGGAGGTGTACCTCCATCAATCTCTTTGAGCTCGTATTCATAATTAAATATTTGATCCCAGCTCACTGCTATATCATTAGGCTCTCCTAACTCAACGGAAATTTCTTGTTCTATATTATTGGCATCTGTGACAATTGCTGTATATATACCTGCACCTATATTAGAAATCGTAGTACCTTCTTGCCCAGCCAAATCTTCTTGCCACTGGATGTTATAAGGCGCTGCCCCTCCTGCAAGTTCAACTGTAATTGAACCATCTAACAAACCATTACAAGAGGGAGTTACAACGTTAACATTTTGAACTGCTATTATGTCATCATCAGCATTCGTAGAAAATCTTTTTTGTGCGCTATAAGGGGCACAATATTCACCTACATGAAAGGGCTTTACTTTCCAAAAATAGGTCGTATTCGGATTCAAGCTGATAGTTAAAAAAGTATCGGTCTCTGTAAAATATTCAAGACCAGAACTGCCGCCGGTCTTGGTTATCATAACATGGTATTTTGAAGCGCCTTCTACGGAAGTCCATCTGAGCGTAATAGGCTCAGGTGCCAAACCCGATGTTTGATGTGCTGGAAATATAGGTATAACACTTATAAGATCCTGTGCAGGTACCGAAAGGTTATTGGAAATTAAATAATCTCTTTCTTCAGTAATATTTGCATAGATCGCATCCATCTGCTCTAAGCTAAACTTATCTTGACATTCATCACTTGAATAAGACATAAAAAAACTCCCATCAATGTAGAGGGTATCCCCTACGGGATCTAACAAAGTGCCATTATAAGGACAGTTCCATCGGGAGTTAATATAATCAGCAGGCGTGTCACAAAATCCATCACCTGCCTCATTACAATTTCTATTACTACCTGATCTCGCCACATTTTCACTGTTTTCGAAATTCCAAAATGGTTCATCCGAATACTCCCATCCGCTAAATGTATGTGGCAAACTAAAATAATGGCCGAGTTCATGGGTAAGTGTAGTTGACCCTTCTGCAGAACATGATTTACTCACAGCGATGGCATCACCACCCCAAGAAAAATAGCCGCAGTTACCAGCTGGATTGTCAACAATGTAAACATTGATGCGATTATCAAAATTACTTTCATTCATCATTTCTTGGCCAGGGCCAAATTCTTGATGGATATACCATTCCGTTTTGTCAATATAGTTAAATGGATTAGGATGATAAAATTGAACCCCTAATGGCCTAAAATCCTCATTGATCGAACACAATAGATCATATACCCCACTTTCAGAGAAATAGCCATAACCGTCATCCATACCGAGAATATGAAATTGAATCTTTAAGTATATAGGATCATTCTCATCTCTTTGACTAGCAGCAGGATATGGGTGCTGCTGATAATTTCGCAGCCAATCTTTTTGTCGCTGGCTCAGCTCTGCACCACAAGGATTTAACCCTGGCTGGCCAATGGTGGTCGTATAAAAAACAAAAAAGGACAGAATGAGAAAAATTAACCGCATTATTTTTTTTTGCAAAAATATCAAAATACTTTCAATTATAGTGTAAAAAAGGATGAAAATGGTTAATTTTGCGGCCTGAAATATTAAATATGAAAATTTCCGTAATAGGCGCTGGTAATGTAGGTGCTACCTGTGCTCAAATCCTTGCTGAAAAAGATTTTGCCAAAGAGGTAGTGTTGCTAGACATCAAAGAAGGTGTGGCAGAAGGTAAAAGTCTTGACCTTTGGCAGACTGCACCTATCAATATTTATAATACTAGACTTACTGGTGTTACGAACGATTATTCAGCTACTGCTGGCTCTGCAGTGACTGTAATCACCTCAGGACTTCCACGCAAACCCGGTATGAGCCGTGATGACCTCATTTCTGTAAATGCAGGTATTGTAAAGTCGGTAACAGAAAACGTAATTAAGTACTCTCCTGATACCATCATCGTTGTAGTATCTAACCCGCTTGATGTGATGACTTATTGTGCTTACTTAGCCGCTGGCGTGGATAGCAAAAAAGTATTTGGTATGGCTGGCATTTTAGATACTGCTCGCTATCGCGCATTCTTAGCAACTGAGCTCAATGTTTCACCTAAAGACATTCAGGCATTATTAATGGGTGGCCATGGCGATACGATGGTACCACTACCACGTTATACCACTGTATCAGGTATCCCTGTCACAGAACTCATAGCCGCTGACCGCCTTAACGCCATCATCGAAAGAACCAAAACAGGTGGCGGAGAATTGGTACAATTAATGGGCACCTCAGCTTGGTATGCTCCTGGATCTGCCGCCGCTCAGATGGCAGAAGCCATCGTGAAAGATGAACAAAGAATTTTCCCTTGCTGTGCCTTATTAAATGGTGAATATGGACTTAAAGATATTTACTTAGGTGTACCAGTGAAATTAGGCAAAAATGGTATAGAACAAATCATTGAAGTAAAACTAAATGATGCTGAAATGAACTTGCTCCATTCATCCGCTAAGAGCGTAAAAGAAGTGATGGATGTAATGGACAATATGAAATTGTTTAGTTAGTTCATTCATTATTTTTTGTAATTATAATTATTAAAAAGGAGGTAACAACCTCCTTTTTTTATACTCATATTTTTAATTGTGATCAAAAGGAAACTCTTCTATTTACTACCTCAAAGTTGGAGACCTGCAGTCCGTCGCTTGTATTATCTACCTATTGATTTATGGGATTTATTACTCGGACGCCGCGATGCCTTCACTCCGCCTAAAGGGAAAAATTTTGTTGGATCAGGAGACTTCAAAAGTGAGGGCGAGTTAACTATGAAATACCTCATTGAGTGGGGTGGTCTAAAACCCAGTGATCGAGTCCTCGAAGTGGGATCAGGTATAGGTCGCAAAGCTGTACCACTGATGAGTTTTATCAATGATAATGGTTCATACGATGGCTTTGATATTGTAAAAGATGGCATCCAGTGGTGCAAAAAAAAAATCACAACTCATCGCAAAAATTTCAACTTCATACACGCCGATATTTACAATGATCTTTACAACAAAGCAGGAAAAATAAAAAGTCAAGAATACATATTTCCTTATAAAGATGCACAATTTGATTTTGTTTTTTTGACATCGGTATTTACCCATATGACTGATGGTGAAGTACTTCATTATTTGAGTGAGATACAAAGGGTATTAAGACCTAATGGCACTCTTTTTATCACATGGTTTATATGGAATGAGCTTACTGAACTGAATGAAAAAGATGGAGTTACTGATAAAAATTTTCCTTACAGCCTAGGTCATTATAGACTGATGGATAAAGCCGTAGAAGCAGCTAACGTGGCATATAATGAAGAGTGGTTGAGAAAAATATACTTACAAAATAATTTTGCCATCACTGAGCCAATTAGGTATGGTTGGTGGCGAGGAATAGCGAAAGACAATGACTATCAAGACACTATAATCGCAAAGAAAAAAACGCATCACTAATAAGTATTAAATGACTCTTAGCAAAAAAACAATTAGCTCTCAAGAATAGCATTCATAATTTAGGCGATGCCTCCGGCCTGGGCTATACAGGGCTGCGCTGACGCTCCGGTACTGGGCTGACAGGTTATAAGACATTAGGCTTATCCACTAGCGATCCGAACCTGTCAGCCCAGTACAAACCCTTCCTATCCCTATCGCATTTAACGATTCAAGATTTACGATTCCCGATTTACGATAATGATGTTAGTGGCAGTAACTACCTAAAGTCCAGTGTCCAGCGTCTTGTTAAAGCGATTTACGATACATGATTTAGGATTTACGAAACGGAATTTTATTGCAACAACTTAAAAAAGTCCAGTGTCCAGTGTCTATCGTCCAGTGTCTGGTTAAAGCGCTTTGTAATCGACTTGTCTGTTTTTATACAATCGAATCCACAATCCCTTAGCTTCCCACTCCTTTATGAGCTGCCAATTTTTGCGCAATATTTGTTTTGTATTAATGGAAATTCCATTGCAAATCCTACAATCCAGTACATAGTTATAGCCTTCAATTTGATCCTCGTGTAGAGGTAAAAAATCGGCATTTTGAACATCCATCAATCTAGTAAATTTATCACTTGCCAGCAAGGGAGCGCCAGTTGCAATCATGGACTCGCTCAACCCTAAGCTTGACAAGTCCTTTTTCATTTTAGTTTCTAATGGAAAATAACTTGTGTGCAACAATGTAGTATCCCAAGCTTGATAAATCCTTTCGGGATATACCCAAAAATGTCCAGTGATGTAACTTAAAAATAAAAGCCCCACCAACCCATTCCTAAGCTGCTCGCGCTTCAACTCTGAAAGAAATATAAATGTGATTAAAGTGACACATAGATAAAGCGGAATATAATATCGAGGTATTGTAGTAAAAGGCCTCGTACTTAATAATGCAATAAAAACAATTGACAATAACGACACAAAAAACAAGATTCGTTTTATTGATCTTTGGTGTACATCCGCTATACTACCTCGCATTATAAGCAAGAAAAGAATTATCATATAAGCAATCCATCGGCCTTGATCAATAAACCGCCATACTACGAATTTTAATTGACTCAAAGCTTGATGGGCTGATGTCCAATAATATTGCTTTGCAAAACTATTATTAGCATTATCTGTAATAAATCCAGTTTTCATATAATGATAGCCAAACCATATCAACGCTACCAATCCACTTGTTATAAATGGATAAATAAACCTAGATAGACTTTTAACATCAAGTTTTTTTAAGTCGCTTGCATGCAAGTAAATAGCGGGTATGAAAAATGCCAAAACCCACAAAGTACCTCGTATATTGATAAGTACTAATAAGCTGAATACAATGGCTTGCGTTCGATGATGACTAACCCATATTGCATAGAATCCAGCTATTACCAAACTGACTAAGGCAGTCTCTGGACTTATCATAAAAAGATGAGTAAAAATAGCGGGTTCTAAAAGTCCGGTGACAAAACAAGCAATTCTTAATTTTGGATCTTCAATTAGCTTATAACATATCTTGTACCAAAAAAAGCACAATAATACAATCCAAGGCAACATATCCAAATGACTTGCCAATAAGCTCTTTCCAAATATTACCCAAAATAAAGCCAAATACCACCCAAAAAAGG
>CAYZQX010000212.1:0-7278 GCA_964480615.1 uncultured Chitinophagales bacterium
TTGAGGCTATCAGAGGCCATAGGATCTAAGGAAGTACAGCTCAGTCATTGTGAAGTGGGTATCTACTACTGGAAGCTGGTTATTGGCAATCGGGTTATTGATACGGGGAAGCTGGTTGTAAGGTAGAGATGGGAGACTAGATAATAGATTCTGGACACTGGACACTAGACTTTAATTCGTAAGATCTAGTGACATAAAATTAAAACACAAAACTCCTAAAGATTGCAATCGTTATTGTATTATCGAAAATCGTAAATCGCGTTAGCCAGACACTGGACTTAGTGCAGTTAAAGCAACTAGCTTCAGTCTCGTAAATCTTGAATCGGTAATCGTTGATCGTTATAAAAGCCTTTAGGCATCGCCATAATCACATACTTATGAGTTATCTAGTAAGCTCTATGTAGCAACAGTTGATTGCTTACAAGCCAATAGATACAAGACTCATGATACTGTTTTTTTTATTGTAAAAAGTCTCGGAATTATGATTCGAAAATCGCAAAGCTTAATTCTAAAATCTAGTAATATTCCATCATCTGTATATTGGTCATTACGCCTATAAGATTGCCTTTGGCCTCGCTTTTATCACAATTATAATTATTGACTAATATGGCAAATGAGAGGCGATCACCACACTTGTTTTTTGTGTAACCTACATAGCCCCTTGCTCTTGTAATGTAACCACTTTTTGCTTGAATTTCACCCTTAGCACCCATAGGTGATAATGTCTCTAAGTAGTCATCGAAATAAGGCTCTTTGCTCAATGCGCATAGTGCTTGTGAAAATGTTTTGGTGCTGATACCATTCATCGGCGATAGGCCACAACCATCTTCCATATATAGCCCTGAAACATCAACGCGCTTGCTGGCATAAAAATCTCTAATCGCCTTAACACCATTATCCATGGTGCCAACTCCATATTTGACCTTGCCCATCATCTTAAGAAAACATTCCATATATATATTGATACTATTGCGCATGCCTATGCGTGCAATATCTCTTAGCTCTGCGCTCTTAGTGGTATGTATAAGGGTGGCATCTTTATCTGTGCTTCTGATCCCTTCTAAATAGATTGTGGTGGCACCCCCTTCAACTGGTATGTTATTTTCTACCAGTTTATCCATCAGGCTCAATGCTGTAAACCGCGCTGGATCGGGAATTGCGCCATTGATATAAAATTCATTTTGCTTAGGAGGTACTGAGCCGCGCACAAAGATATACTCTGAATATGGGGCACAGAATATATATGCTTGATCTCCGCTATTGGGTGGGCCTGTTACTACTTCATTGTTAAAGGTAATGCCTTTGAGTTCGGGCAGTGTTGCTTTAATCGTTGTGGGATCACCAGTACGGCTGCCCGACTTAAAGATCAAATTGTATTTGTTTTCGTGTATGTTTAAGCCCGATGCACCAGCACCGTAATAATTGCCTATATCTTCAAATATCCAGCTAGGGGATACGGTGCCACTCTCAAAAATGCTGGGGTCGGCGATGATCTTTCCACTTATCCGCTTGATGCCTGCACTGCGTATGGCATTTAACCATATCGTAAGTTCTTTATCATAGCGATCGCTGAGGTTGCTTCGCTTAAATCCCAGTGTGGGATCCCCACCGCCGATGATGAGCAGGTCACCATTTAATACACCATCGCTGCTTATATTGCCTGTATATTTTAGGGAAGTCTCAAACCTGAAATCAGCACCTAGGATACCAAAGGCCGCACCTGTGGTGATTGATTTTAATGTGGAGGCAGGGGTCAGTGATTCATTGCTTCGATACCCTACTATTTCCTTGCCAGTTTCTAAATTGGTAATGCTGATGCTATACTGTGCTGTTCGATTACAAGGATCTTTTTTGAACTGATCCCAAGCGCGCCAAAAAGCATCTTGACTATAAGCTGTAACTTGATTGAAAAACAAAAACAGGACGATCGAAAAATAGGACAGTATTTCTTTATAGGAGATGGTCATTTAAAATAAAAAAATGAAATAATTTATGTGGTTAGTTGGTTATTACTACACTAAGATTGAATTAATCAAATAGTGATGTTTGGATAAAACGAGGATTGTCCTTGTCATCTTCTTTATCAGAAGCTTTGGGATTTTCTTTATGTCCTTCTTTATCCTTTTCTTTTTCTTTTTCGCGAGGTTTTTTCTTGGGATCAATAATTATTTCTGGGGCTGTTTTAGGCTCCAGGTGTGTAACTAGTAGGTTTATATGATCATCTATGTTGAGATCCTTCGATTCATTGAGTAGGTGTAGGCTTAGGCCATCGAGATAGGCTAGTATTTGAAATTGTGCACGTCTGCTAAAGGCAGCATCGACATGGCGTTTGCACATTTTTTCAATATTTTCTTCTAGTAAGTCTATGTCTTTTTTTACATTTTTATAGGCGATTGATTGAGCTTTGATATTCAAAATGAATTTCACAAATGATTTGTTTTTTTCAATCTCCTTGAAGTAAGACTTAAAAAATTCAGAGGCATTAGCTGATTTTTCAGTAGCTGCTTCAAGGTGTTCAATCATAGTGCTAATGCCATTGTGCACAAGACTTTTCATAAGGTCTTCCTTGCTGCTAAAATAATTATACATAAGGCCTAAGGAAATGCCTGTCTTTTCGGCGATCATTCTGATGGTAGTACCATCATAGCTGTGAGAAGAGAACAATGCTAAGGAGGTCTTTTCGATTTTTAATATCGTTTTATCTCTAGCAGTGGCGCGTACGCGACCACCTAGTTTCTTGTCTTTTTCCTTATCTTTATCTTTGTCTTTTTCTGATTTTATCATGAGTAGGATTAGGGGTTTGTTTTTATTATGAATGAGATAATAATTGTTAAACCAATAATAAATTAGGCCATATCTTCGGCCACAAAGGATTCAGCGACACGTACCATATTTTCGGAGCCTATGTATATAGGTGTGCGCTGGTGTAACTCAGTAGGTGTGAGTTCCATAATACGCTGTTTACCATTCGTGGCGCGTCCGCCTGCTTGTTCGATGATAAATGCCAGTGGGTTACATTCATAGATCAATCTCAGCTTGCCTTCAGGTGAATCACCTGTAGATGGATAAAAGAAGATGCCCCCTTTAATTAGGTTTCGATGAATATCAGCAACCATTGAACCGATGTATCTCAAGCCATAGGGACGTCCGTCAGGCCCTTTTGAAGTGCAGTAATCAATATACTTGCGTGCGCCGGGATAAAATTTTTCATAATATCCCTGATTAACGGAATATACCTTCCCATTTTTAGGGGTTGTTATATTGGGATGAGAGAGGCAAAACTCGCCAATGCTGGGATCAAGCGTAAATCCATTGACTCCTATTCCAGTCGTATATACTAACATCGTAGAGGAGCCATAGATTATATAACCTGCTGCTTCTTGATAGATCCCTTTTTGCAAAAAGTCTTTCATCGCCACAGGCCCAGGAGGGGTGAGCCGCCTGTAAATGGAAAATATAGTGCCTATACTAACATTCACATCAATATTCGATGAGCCATCGAGCGGATCCATAGTCACGATGTATTTAGCCTTGCGTTTTGGATCATTAATAGCGATGTAATCTTCATTTTCCTCAGAACCTATGCCACAGCACTCACCGCTATTTTTAAGACTCGATAACAATAATTCATTCGATATTACATCGAGCTTTTTTACTTCATCGCCGCTGATATTCGCATGCCCTGCCTGCCCAAGAATATCTACTAGTCCCGCCTTATTGACCTCTCGGTTGATTATCTTCGCCGCTACACCTATATCGCGAAGCAGCCCGCTGAGCTCACCGCTGGAAAATGGAAAATCTTTCTGACTTTGAAAGATAAATTCGTCTAATGTGGTAACCTTTTGAATCATCGTTTATTCAGTGGGGATAAAAGTAATATTTTTTTTTGATTTTGTAGGGAATTATAAGATATTCTAGCCCAAGCTCTTTGGCGGGGACCTTATGTATTAGGCAATTCAATGGCTATAACCAGTTTTTAGAAGATATCATTTCGCCCTTATTGGTTTCGGAATGCAGGGCTTTAGTAACCACTATTGCATCAGGGATTGAGGCATTGTATGAGCTCCTTTTATTCTTTATTAATCCTCGACAATTACCACTGTGCTTGAATAGGTGCAAGGCTCATTAGTGTAGGTAAAGCGTATTACAATTAGTATATAGAATGTCGAGGATTAATGTATTATGAAAGAATAAAAGAGCGAGTGCCGAAAGCCCGACACTTATAGTGAAGTCTCTGAACTATAAGTGGGATGCCCTAGAAAATGTATTTATTATGAACTCAGTCATTCAGATGGAAAAGCGCCTTATGATCACTCTTTTTTTTGTATTTTATTTTACCATGTATCCACATTCGCATAAACTTGTTCATTGGATTAGTTTGTACATTTGCCAAGCATAAAATTTTAAATAGATGTCGAATACGGATTATGTAATAAGGCCTGCCACTGAGGCTGATGCGGGTGCTGCTTTTGAGTTGATTAGGGAGTTAGCGGAGTTCGAGAATGGACTGGATAAAGTAACGAATACCAAAGAACAATTTATTAAAGATGGGTTTGGTGAATCACCTATTTATCGCCTATTAGTAGCTGAAGCAGGCGACGCCAAAATTGTAGGTATTGCACTGTTTAATATTACCTATTCTACTTGGAGAGGAAAAATGTTGTTTCTCGATGATCTAATTGTTACGAAGGAATGGAGAGGTAGTGGTATAGGAAAAATGTTAGTAGATGCGCTTTTTCGAATCGCTCAAGATGAGCAAGTAAAAATTGTAAAATGGCAAGTTCTTGATTGGAATACACCTGCTATCGCCTTTTATAAAAAATTGGGTGCTGTACTCGATCCTGAGTGGATTGATTGTAAATTCAGTGAAAAGGAAATTGCCCTTTATCCATTCTCGTAAAACTATCTTTTTAATTTTGTAAGCTTTTTATAAATCCATTTATAATTGTACAATTTATGTCAATGAATACATCGGTATATAAATTTGGTGGCACATCGCTCGCCAATGCCAGTCTAATAAAAAATGTAACTTCGATAATCTCTAAGTATCGCGCTGGTCATCAAGTCATCGTTATATCAGCACTTGGCAAAACGACGAATGAACTAGAAGCTATTCATCAAGCAGCTGTTACACAAGCCGATGATTTACATTTGTTAGTTGATCAGCTTTTTGATAAGCACAAGGCTATCTGTTTACATTTATTTGAAGCCCATCATCCAGTATTTTATATATTGGAAGAGTGGAAGCGTAAATTGATTTATTGGACTGAGGATAGGGTACAGGATGATCCCGTATTCTTATATGATCAGATAGTTAGTATGGGTGAATTCTTATCTTCAATAATGGTGAGTCATTACTTGCAACTGATAGGTGTAGCTAATCAATGGTTAGATGCTAGAAATGTATTGCATACCGATCACAATTATAGGGAGGGTAGGGTAGATTGGGCAATCACTCAACAGCAGATTCTTCAGCAAATAGATTTTTCCAAGCACAATTGTTTTGTGGTGCAGGGATTTATAGGTGGTACTACAGAGCGTATGGCGACTACATTAGGTCGTGAAGGATCGGACTATACCGCTGCAATCATTGCGGCTTGTATCCATGCAGATGAAGCTGTGGTGTGGAAGGATGTTCCAGGTGTATTAAATGCTGATCCACGTCTCTTTTCAGATGCAGTAAAACTCGATGAGCTATCGTATTATGAGGCCATAGAAATGACCTATTATGGAGCACAAGTCATACATCCTAAAACCCTGCAACCGTTACAGCGAAAAAAAATTCCATTGCGGGTAAAATCCTTTGTAGATCCCAGCTTGCCAGGCACCTTGATCTATGCCGATGAGGCTAAGATACCAAGCACTATTCCAGTAATCATATTCAAGGCAAATCAATTGCTTGTATCGGTATATACGAAGGATTTTTCTTTTATTGCTGAAGAACATATTGCACAGGTATATGATTACTTAGTCCTCAATGGAATTAAAATTAATCTCTCTCAAAACTCAGCAACGAACTTTTCATTCTCTATTGATCATGTAAAATACAAGACTGACCCACTATTGAATTTTTTGAGTGAGCAATTTAGGGTATTGAACAATGAGGGATTGCAAATTCTTACTGTAAGAAATTTTAATGAATCATTGCTGACTCAGTTGTTAAAAGAAAAGGAGGTTATCCTGGAACAGCGCACACGACATACCATCCAGTTGTTGTTAAAATAGAATGCTTAGGAATAACGCACCCACTGCCTATATGTCAACCGATTATTAGGCTAAGAGTATGCAGCAATAAGGAGCGATAGCTGATACAGGTGTTAGGAAATCCTTCTAGGAATTACTATGAGCAATAAAACAAATAATTAAAATGATCGTCCTTGTGATGGCTATAAAAGGATTGTCATTAATGGGCAGGGTATTGAATCTATAAGTTTAGCGACGCAAGATTTATTGAGCGAAATAAAACTTTAGTACCCCACCAACAGTTTCATTGTGGTAATGTAAAAGGTATATTCCATTCTCAGTCATATTCGGTATTTCTAACTGATTCGAGCCGGTATAGATAGTTGAATTTTTTGCACCACCTATCAGTGATCCATTAATGGCATATACTTCGTAGTTGAGATCAAGGGTATTGCCCATATTATTGAGCAATATCTTTCCATTGTGCAATGTCATTTTTAGTAGCGCATCGAGAACTGGATTAGATGGGGTGTTTCCTATACCAGTATTGATTTCAAATGTGCAATTCGCATAATCAGGTGCTAGGCTTAACTCGATTTCACATCCTTCAGAATCCACAATTTTAGTCTGAAAATAGAAGTCTGCTGGAAATGGGCCTAATATATTGATGTTTTGATCAGTATAGGCATCGTAATAGCGCGGGTATTCAGTACCATTGATGTCAACTAATAGGGTATCAATTATTTGGTAAGGAGCAAGTCCATTTTCTATATTGAGTTCTACCATGTAACTATCATTATTGCAATTGATCATGGTAGCCGTTGCACTGATATCAGATCCAGGACATTCGTAAAGCTCTGAAAGTTTGACGCAGGAAAAGATCTCATCTTTGATGACTGAGACCCCAACTATATTTCCATCCAAATCCTTTTTCTCAATGCGCTGTTCTATATTCGTGGCATCGGCCATTAATACAGAAGCTAAGTAATTATTTTGGGATGGGTAAAATTCGAGATCGTTATATAGTCCATTTAAGCTATAATAATATTGATCATCATGAGGGAAATAAATTGTGATTTCTTTTTCACCAGTAGA
>CAYZQX010000213.1:0-7278 GCA_964480615.1 uncultured Chitinophagales bacterium
CTTTTGTTTTTTTGCCAGTACATATAATAATTAGCCCCGTGGCAAAAGGATCTAATGTGCCAGTATGTCCAATCTTGATTTTTCTTGGCAGTCTGTATTTGAGCTTATTTACGGCGTCAAAGGATGTCCACCCTTCAGGCTTATCAATACAAAGTACTGCGCCTTCGATGAGCTCTTCAATAGTGGGAATAACTTTCATTAAAGCAGACTATAAATAATGGAAAATAAGCCGATAGCGAAACAGTATAAGGCAAAAGGTTTTAAGCTTTTGTTCTGGATATAAGAAATCATAAATTTGCAAGCTAATAACCCACTAATAAAGGACATAACCACACCTGGAAGGAAAGCCCAGTCAAATGCCAGTGCATTCGGTGTTTCCATTAATTCTTTCACTTCTAATAAGTTGGCACCAAATATGGGAATCAATACCATTAGAAAGGAAAATTTTGCCACTTCTTTTTTGTCAATACCCATAGCTAATCCAGTGGCGATTGTTGCACCTGAACGGCTTATTGCAGGCAGTATGGCAACCATTTGTGCTATACCCATCATAAAAGCGGCTTTGTAGTCAATCTTTTTCGTATTGGTTCTAGAAAGCATAGGTATGAAAAATAGCAATAATCCCGAAATGATAAATTCGATACCCAGTCTCATTAAATCACTATTAAAATAGGTCTTTATATAATCTTTGAAAAATACCCCTGCAATTGCCACTGGTATAGCAGATACAATCATTGCTATTATGTATTTCATCTTCTCATCATATCGGAATGTGAAAAAATGTTTGATTAGATCTATAATCTCTTTTCTAAATACGATAATAGTGCTGAGCATCGTCGCACCATGTACTAAGATATCAAAACTCAGATTGTCTGCATGGGTAAGCCCAAAGAAATACTGGCCAAGTTCTAAATGCCCACTACTACTGATGGGCAAAAACTCCGTTAATCCTTGTATGATTCCTAGGAGTATGGATTCTAATATTGACAATTTAGATAATATAAAAGCTTAGAAAATAGAATGAGAATTAATCCTTAGTTAATAACCTAAAAGCACCAGCAAAAACGATGAAATCATCAATAAAAAATACTTATAGTTAGCCTTGGTTATTAACATCCTTAAACATCTTTATTTAACTATTGGCATTGGCATTACGGTTTTAATTGTTTTGCCATTCAGTAATTTAATGCACAAGGCGAAAAATAAGATCCATCAAGGTTTGAAAAGATGGTGATTAATTCGAGTATTATCCAACTAATAAGGGTTTACTTATCGGCAGAAATATCTTCAATTTGTTTTTGATTTTTAGGCTTTTTCATAATGGCAAATATCATGGCAATCAAACCCAAAAGAATCAATATGGGAGCGATTACGGTGCGCTGGGTTCCATATAGAGTGGCCTCTGGATATATATTAGGGTCAGTAGCTCCCCCGCCTATCATCGTGATATAGCCGATAATCATTAAGGCAAGTCCTATTAACACGATGACTACCTTAGATCTGTCCATCAAATAATGGTGTTTGTAATTTTCCATGTGACAAAAGTACGATTAATATAAATCTTCTAGCTTTAATTTTAGATATTTTAATACTGCACTCCTAGTGCTCCACCAAGAAACAGCAACACCTAAAAATAAAATTATGACTGCAATTATCAAATATTGATTGAGGTCATTGCGCAATAACAGTTCTGGAATATTATTATCTAGGAAAAGATATACCCCGGTTATCCCTATGACTGCAATAAGTCCGCTTATTAAACCATTAAGCAAACTCCTCCTCATAAATGGTTTGGTTATCAACTCCCTAGTAGCACCCACTAATTGCATACTCTTAATCAAGAAACGATTGGAATACATCACTAAACGAATTGTTTGATCTACTAAGGTAAGAGCGACTAAGAAGAATAAACCGCCTAATATTACGAGTAAAATCCCCACCTTATTGATATTGGAATTTATTACGTTGAGCAGACTTCTTTGGTAATATACTTCTTGTACCCGCTCGTCACTGCTCAGTTTTTTTTCGATTTCTTTGATTTTTTCAGTCGTAAAATAGTCGGCCTTTAGATTGATTGCCAGTGAGGAAAAGAGCGGATTGTATTCAAGCAGTCCTACAAAATCATGTCCAAATTCTTTTGAAAAATCTTTAGCAGCTTGCTCTTTATTGATAAATTCCACATTTTTTACAAATGGTTCCGCTTGAAGCTTTTTACCTAAATTTTCACCTTCTTCATCGGTAACATCATTTTTGAAAATCACATTGATTTGTAAATTTTCCTTTATCTGATTAGTAACTTTGCGGGCATTTAATATTACGATGCCTAAAAGGCCTAGCACAAATAATACCAAGGACATACTCAATATAGAATAGGCATAAGAGGGTTTTGAACGAGATCCTGGGTTTTCTTTTGAGCTCATATTTTCTGATCTGTAATTTGGCTAATACCCCGCGAAAATAGACAATTATTTTAGCTTCCACTTGTATAATTATTATTTTCCTTTTTTGGAGCAGTTAAAAACTATGAGACCAAGCAAAAATAGCAAAAAATTTCAGCAAATAATTGGCCTGATATAAAGTGTTCATACCAGCAATCTCTACCAAAATATGAAATACAAAGCTGATAATATACCCATTACGATCACCGATCCAGCTATGAACGTAGGTTCAACTTTAAAGTCAGCGCTGTTGATTTTTATCGATTTAGTACTTGCCTGTCCTTTATTCTCAATCAGGCTAATAACTACAAGCCATATACAAAGGATCAAAAATACATAGCCCATTCTATCGAGAAATGGCATGGATGGCGTAAGATATTTAAAACCAATGGATAATGGAATGGTAATGAATGCTGCACTTAACGCGGCATTGCCAGTGGTCCCCTTCCAGAACATACCCATAAGAAAGATTGCGGTTACACCAGGTGAAATAAGTCCAGTGAAATCCTGTATGAATTGAAAACCTTGATCAAATGTTTTGAGTTGAGGAGCAATAAGAACCCCAATGACCAAGGACATTACAATGGCAATTCTCCCTATTAATACCAATTTTTTTTCGCCTGCTGTCTTGTCCATAAATTTCTTGTATATGTCGAGGGTAAATATTGTTGAGATACTATTAGCCTTGCCAGCTAACGAAGCAACGATGGCTGCGGTAAGCGCGGCAAATGCCAATCCTTTTAGGCCGTGTGGCAATAAGTTGAGCAATACAGGATAGGCATGATCTGGTTTTAATTTTCCTACACCATCCACCATTTCTTGCTGTAATAATCCATTTTGATAAAGTACATAAGCGGCTATACCAGGGATTACCACTATGATTGGCATAAGCAATTTTAAAAATGCAGCAAAAAGCAATCCCTTTCTCGCAGTAGGTAGCGAAGCACCAAGCGCTCTTTGTGTAATGTATTGATTACAGCCCCAATAATTGAGGTTGGCAATCCACATACCACCTAATATTACACCTAATCCTGGAAGGCTTTTGTAATGCGGGTTAGCCTTGTCGAATATCATATCAAAATGATCAGGCGCATTTGTTATCAATTGATTAAATCCTGCGATAGGGCCTGTATAATTATACTGCTTGGCCACTAAGTCTAAAGCTAAGTATGTAGTTGCAAGGCCCCCAAGGATAAGTACCAATACCTGTATCACATCGGTATAACCTATTACTTTCATTCCTCCTAATGTGATAATGATTGCGAATAAGGCGAGTAAGAATATACACAGCTCAAAACTTATTCCGCTTACAGTTGTTAAGGCCAAAGCTCCTAGATAGAGTATGGAGGTGAGGTTAATAAATACATATACCAGCAGCCAAAAAACTGCCATAACTAAGGCAACCGATTCATTATATCTATAGGCCAAAAATTGGGGCATCGTAAATATGCCATTATTGAGATAGATAGGTAAAAAGAATATGGCAATAAGGATTAATGTAGCAGCGGCCATCCACTCATAAGAGGCAATGGCCAGTCCCATCTGAAAACCTGAGCCCGACATTCCAATAAATTGTTCGGCTGAAATATTTGAAGCGATTAGTGATGCGCCTATGGCCCACCACGTAAGACTTCCCTCTGCAAGGAAAAATGCCTTGCTGTCAGCACTACTGGTCTTGTTCTTGTAATAGATATACAAGCCATAGGCCATAATGAATACAAAGTAAAAGGCAAAGACCAACCAATCAGCCGTAATGAATAGACTATCCATAAATAAACGCAATTTCTAAGGTGAAGATAATTCCAATTTATTTATTCCTAAAAAAATATTTTTTCAACCGCTCAGATTAATACCTATTTTTCCTGATACTATAGAGCTAAATACAATTCATTAAAGGCACTATTTTGAATTAAATAGACCTTATTCAAGAACCAAAAATTTTTCAATATGGCGATGCCTTACAGGCCCGGGCTCTCTGCTATACTCCTCGCTCCTAAACTCGCTGCGGGGTGTCGCGACGATCCCTATCGCAAATACAAAATAGGTTCCTAATCACAATAATCTGTATATTATACTTGCTGAGAATAATGCGAATCAAGCTTTGTAAAATAATGGTTTCCGCTTGGAATCAATCGTTTTATATATTTATATGGGTTAGTGACTTTAAGAAAATATTAAACAGTATTTTGATATTAATACATCCATATCTTGAGCAGATAACTGTCTGATTTAGGGTATGAACTCAGTAGTTTTATATTGCAATTTTTTAAGATTCGTTAATCTAATAATTGAAATTAATTTTTGAAAGATTAAAAAATTTATTTCCTTTTTTTCAATAAAAAATAAAAAAAAATTAAACTATAAAAGTCGAAGATTGCGAATAACATTGTAGATTTGAGACCTTTATATCATACCATTGGCTTTTAAAGAAACGATCAGAAACCTTAGGCGTACCCGCGAAATCATAAAAGTCCTTTTAAAATATGGATTTGAAGATTTAGTTTCGGGTACAATACTTCGCAAATTTGTGTCCGAAAAGAGACGCGCAAATTGGATGCGTGCTGACAAGCCCGTAATGGAGTCCAGCCGTTATGAACGGATACGTATGGCTTGTGAAGAGCTAGGCCCCACCTTTGTAAAAAGTGCACAAGTTCTAAGCAATAGACCAGATTTATTGCCGGAGGAATTGATTTTTGAATTTCAAAAATTGCAAAGTCAAGTAAGGCCATTTCCTTATGAAGAAGTTAAACAAATAATTGAAGAGGAGCTAGGACAATCCATCAATGATGTATTTCGTGAAATCAATGAAAAACCCATCGGTTCGGCTTCGATTGGACAGGTTCACAAAGCAGTATTGCACGATGGTAGAGAAGTAGTTATCAAGGTTAGAAGACCTAATGTGGATACTATTATCAAGGCGGATATTTCAATTATGAAAGAAGTCGTTCGAAGAGGTAATAATTATTTTGAAAAACAGGGCATTATTAATGCAATGGATGTGGTTGAAGCCTTGGAGAAAACAATGTCTAAAGAGCTTGATTATACCAATGAGGCTAGGAATATAGAGCAGTTTCGTCATTTTTATAGGAAGTACGATTATTTTTATGCACCTAAAGTTTTTCGTGAGTTATCTACACGTAAGATTATGATCATGGAGTATGTGGATGCTTGTAAGATAACCGATACTTCACAGCTTATAGCCTGGGGTCTCAATCCAGAAAAAATAGCAGAGAAAGGGATGCAACTCTATATGATGCAAATCTTCGAATATGGATTTTTCCATGCCGATCCGCATCCTGGAAATGTACTTATACGACAGGATGGTACAATCTGCTTAATTGACTTCGGGATGATGGGCAAGCTTACTAAACGCGATAAATCTGCATTTGCTGGAATTTTTATTTCTATGGCTAGAGAGGATGCTCGTAGTATGGCCATGTACTTTAGGCAGCTCACTATTGAGGATAATATCCAGGATATGCGTACATTGGAAAATGATCTCTCTGAACTTATCGATGATTTTGCACATCTCGATGTGGCTGAAAGCAATATGGCAGAACTCGCTGAGCGATTACAAAAGGTGATATATGAAAACAGGATGAGAGTACCAGGTGCTATCTTTCTTATACTCAGAGCACTAGCCATACTCGAAGGTATAGGCAAAACCATTGCACCCCATTTCAATACTCAAAAATTTATTGAGCCTTATGGTGCCGACTTACTCAAAGAACAGTTTAGCCTTGAGAACATCACTGAAGAACTTTTATTCAATGGCAATAAGATGATCCAATTTGTCACTGCTCTTCCTACTGAACTAGGCGGAATATTAAAGCAGATGCGCAAAGGAAAATTTGTCACTGAAACTGTTCATCGTGGATATGAACCCTTACTGCGCAAACTCGATAGAATAACCAATAGACTGATTCTTGGTACACTTGTTAGCGTACTAATACTAGGCTCGGCCATAACCACATTAGCACCTGTACACGATTCCGCAAGAGACCGTATGGGTTTGCCCATAATAAGCACAACTGGATTTGTAGTTGCATTGGTATTGTCTATTATATTGATGTACAACATACTCCGAAATAAAAAGTACTAGCCTAATAATGTAAGATGCATTCTCTTATGTAATCCACTAATTGAATCTATTTGGCAATACAATTGATGAGGATTAGTGCATTGAAAATTTATAACAATCTATTATTCATTATCTTTGCGGTACTGTTGGTCAATCTCTAACTGACCAAATAATTTTATAATATATGCAAAAGAAAACAGGCGTTTTATTAGTCAATTTAGGCACACCCGATAATCCATATCCTCCTGCAGTAAGAAAATACCTCAATCAGTTTCTCACTGACCCTAGAGTACTAGATATACCATGGCTTAATAGACAGTTGCTAGTAAGACTTCTTATATCTCCATTTCGTTCTAGATCTAGTGGTAAAACTTATGAACAGATATGGAGTAAGGAAACTGGTTCGCCATTGTTATTTCACAGCAAGAATTTATTGTCAGGTGTTCAAGCACTTATAGAAAAACACAATACCCCAAATCATAAATTTATCGTAGAGTTGGCCATGCGCTATCAAGAACCTTCTATGGAAGCAGCACTTGAGCGATTAAAGAAAGAACACCTGCACGAATTAATTGTAATCCCATTATTTCAACAATATGCTTCTGCTTCTAGTGGATCGGTAATGGAACATACTATGAAAATTATATCAGACTGGTTATATATTCCTGAACTAAAGATTATCAGTTCATTTCACTTAAGACCTGAAATGATTGAAGTATTTGCCGCCAATGCTAGAAAATATAATCTAGCTGAATACGA
>CAYZQX010000214.1:0-7259 GCA_964480615.1 uncultured Chitinophagales bacterium
GAAACGCAGTGTAGCCTGGAGCAGCCCGGGCCTTTAGGCATCGCCAAAAATTTTATTAATTTGAGTTATAGAGCAGGCCCTAGCTTGTCTAGTCTATTGCATTAGTAGTGATAGGCGAAAACATGCTATCAGTATTCTATGTGAAATGCACCTGATTCTCTAATGTTCCATAATAGCAAATCGTTTTTTTCAGCCATCCGATCGTAAAAATTTGTTTTCTTATTGTTGCACGTTGCATCAATGATCAGCATGTCAGGTGCTAAGGCTATTAGCTCTTGTTCAGTCCAATAGGATTTTTTTGATACCCATAATATTTTTTTCTTTGTATTGGTATCCCTAGGCGCAAGCGATCCCAATGTATCATCGTATATCTGTTTATTCGAGAACTTATTGATGAAAGGATGTTCATCTATTGGATCAATGTAATTTCTCGAGGCAATAATAAACTGGTATTCATCTATAATAATAGTAGAATCAATCATTACAAGATTAGAGGACTGTTTATTCAATTCAGAAATAGGGTAGTAGTTGTGAATGTTATGTAGGATACGGTTATTGCCACTTATGTATGGCGCATAATTAGCTACGCTATCCGAATTTAAACTATCGGGGTAATAATAGGAAACATTATTAGTGGTGTATTCAAACAAACTGAGTTTGCGGTCATTATAGATTGTTAAGGTCTTTAAATTGCTGTGGTTAATATTTACAATAAAACTAGATCCACCAATTAGGAGCAAGGATGCAATTAGAAAATAGGCAATCCTAAGCTTAGGGTAATCAATTTCTCTTAGAAAAACATAGGCAATCAAACATAAATAAAATGCATATAAGTACATCATTGGGAAAACAATTCCTTTGATATTAGAATACGGAATCATTTCGAGATAATACAAACCATAGTAAAATACTGCTAGCAAAATGTTGATGTTTGCGGCTAATAGATAGCCCATATAGGGTATGAAATCGAATACACACAGGATTAATCCTGCTATTACAATAAGATTGGATATAGGTATAGCAAAAAGATTGGTAATAATAAAGATGGGTGGAAATTGATGAAAATAGTAAAGCAGTATGGGCAATGTAGTTATCTGTGCAGCAAGTGACATGGCTATTAGTTTCCATCCTTCTTTCACTAACGTATTTTTGATGGTGAATGTTTCTAATATCAACTCGTAGAAATACATAATGCCTATAATTGCGCTAAAAGACAATATAAAGCTGAGGGAGTATATGCTCAATGGATTCCATACCGCCATAAAGAATGCCACAGCAGCAAGTATATTGTAATTGTTAGTAATCTTATTTTGCAGTTTGCCAAGTTCTAGAAAGCTAAACATAATAACAGCTCTCAATATAGCAGGTTCAAAACCTGTAACAGCGCCAAAAATCCAAATTAGTAGCAATACAATAATGGATTTCCATTTTTGATTTTTTGCGCCGGTTAATAGGAAATTTAATACCCATATTATTGATGCGTAAATAAGCCCTACATGCAGTCCACTGACAGCGAGTATGTGCATGGTGCCAGTATGTGAAAATGTGGTGTAATGTTCGGGATCTAAATAATCTTTGGCACCAACTATTAAGGCTGCGGCTATAGGGAATACATCTTCATTCAAATATTTGGATAATACACGAATGCAGTAAGCCCTAATCTTATAGGCTAATTTCCGCAACACAAACCCCCCTTCGGCGACATAACTCAGATCATTGGGCTCATTGATATAGGCTATGTGGTATATGTTATTATTTTCTAAAAAATATCGGTAGTCAAATTGATGAGGATTAAGCGGTGGTTCTGGTACTGACAATTTTGTTCTTATTTGATACAATTGGCCATAGGTAGGAAGGTTTTTGGGAAACAAATCTTTTTGCATATACACCATTAGTGATCCTTCCGCTTTCTCCCATCTGTTATTTACATATACATATTCGATGGATGCTTCTGACTTATATGAATTGGGCTTTCTTTCTGGTTCATCGGATAATTGGATGATGAGCTGTCTTGTGGTACTTGTATCTATTTTTTCAAAAAAATTAGGTTTATTTTTGTGGTCATAGTTGTGAATTCTCCATCCACCAAAAAATAAGAATAGAGCAGTTATAAGAACGCCATAAACCCATTTAAATCTAAATGCCAATGTTATATTTTTTGTAAATAGTCGATCGACTATGAAATAGCACAAAATGAGTAGGATCATTAGTGGGATATAGGGTAACTCAGTATTTCTAAAACATACAATACCTAATAGAAATGGGATCGTAAGCCTTACAAATGTGATATGATCCCAGGTAAGTGTTTTGGTCTTTGACATGGGGAGCTATTTGTAGTAAATTATGGATAAAAATAAGCTAGATCTTTGGTACTATTAGTATGAAAAATATAATTATATATGTTATTGTAAATCAGTATATTGTGTAACTAGCTCTTAATTCTTTATCTATTGATTCTGACTTTGTATTAATCTGAATACGCTGTTATTATGTCTCAATCTAAGATTTTTCAAGTCGTCATATCAACCTATTGTTTAGATATGAAGAAGTTTAAACTATATTCCTAGTATTAATAGATCATAAAGATTTGGATTAGAGTTGATTTTCGCTTAGGATTTTAGGATAATTTTTTTGCCTAATATCCCAATCCTGCTATTGCACAAGTTTGAGATAGTTTATTTGAAGAACAAAAAAGGGGGAATTTCTAAAATAGAAATTCCCCCTATGCTAATTGCTAAAAAAAAGATTATTCTTTAACAAATTTCTTTACAGCTGTTCCATTGTTATTTGTTAAGTGAAGCATATAGATGCCACTTGACCAGTTTGTTAAATCTACTAATAATTCAGCGGATTTGATATTGTTGTAATTAGCAACTGTTGCACCTTTTAGATCAGTGATAACAATTGATAAATTTTCAGTACTAATCTGAGAGAGATCAATATTTAATTGATCAGTAGCTGGGCTAGGGTATAAGTTCACAAAGCTGTTTAGCTCATTTACTTCATTAATACCTGTAATACAATTAATATTATTATTAGAAGTTCCAAGGGCCACTACGCTTACAACACCAGTGGCACTATCTGTTTCACCCACACTATCAGTAATGGTATAAGTTACAATATAGTTGCCAGGTAAGCTAACATTAACCACTTGAGTGTTGTTATTAGTAACATTAGCAGTAATGTCTCCATCAGTACTATCTGTTGCAGTAAAATCATGTGTAGGAATTACATCATCGCCTTGACACATATATACTGTTAATCCAGTTGTAGGGATTGATATTGTAGGCGCTTGGTTTACGATAACAGTGACTGTGTGAACTGTAACATTGCCTGACTGGTCAGTAATGGTATATTCTATATCATAGCTGCCCTCGAGAGTGAGATCCACATTGCCTGAAGTTTCTACCGTTACATTATAGCCATCTACATTGTCAAAATAATAAGTGTCAAATGGGGTAAAACTGCTGTTTTCATCTAGTGTCACCACCTCAGTACCGCCATTTTCAATTTCGCCATTCGCACCAAATACTTGGAAGAATGGACTTTCTTCATCTACCGCAATTACATTAATCGTACGCACTACTGACTCCGCAATCTTTCCACTAACATCTACTGCATCATAAGTAAGGGTATAGGTTCCTACTACATCAGTATCTACACTGCCAGTTGTAGTTTTGTCAGGATAACAACCGACTATCGTTGTTTGATCTAATACGTCAAATCCTGGATCTACATAATTAGAATATTGTATTACATCCATATCTAAGAAATTAGGGTCTGCTGTGAATCCTAAGAATGTTCCATTTGGAAGATTAGGATCATTGTATGCTCCATATACATCGTAAGTATCTGAATCACCAAAGTAAGAAATAAAATTACCATTCTCATCTACGATGTCAATAGTGAATGGGAAAGGTACGATCACTGGATCATCCACATCTTCGATTACTTCTACTGCAAATGGACTACCGTCCGTTGCGATTACTTGGTATTCTTCTACATTACCATCGCTATCGGTTGAAGTAAGCACCCATCCTTCTTCATATACCCCTACAGTGTTGATGTCCACACCGCCTATTACTAATTCATCTGTGATATCACCATCAGGATAATCTAGTACATGGGTTCCTTCAAAAGCTTCAAGGCTGTTTTCACAGCCTTGTATGACTGTGGAGAATATCAAGTCAAGGATGACATTAATTTCTGGCTCAGTATTTATATCATTTGCAGGATCTATGATTTCATCTGGTGAAATTGGCACATACAATATTTGTACTTTTGGATTTGCGCTATGACCATTACCAGCAGTAAGTATCTCTGCACCATGTGTGCCAGCTAGTGGATCACTTTGGTATATAAGGTGTACAGTACCATCTACATGTCTTTGTATTGATGGATATACATCTTCAGCATCATCCGAATTGCTTACATTCAGTGGGCCTTCCCAGTTGCCACCAGCATTTTTCTTTACAATGAATATATCTCTGAAGATTTTTCCTTCACCATTAGTAGAACCTGGAATTGGCTGTACTGCATATTGTCCATCTACTTCCGATGAATAAGCTAAGTATAAGTTATCATCAGCATCTATACCTATGCTTGGGTGGCCTACACGGTGAGAGCCATAACCTTGTAAATTTACTTCGTCAAAAATTTCAGCAGTGGTACCATCTTGGTTAGTATCAGGGATAACTGTCTTGCCGATAACTTCAGGAGCATCCATTCCTTCAGTCCAATACATCAAGCAGCTAGAATTAGGATAATAGCCTACACCTGCAGTAGTTTCATCACCTGATCTATTGTTATATACTCTTATGAGTGCAGCATGTGCATTGTGGTTAGAGTCTAGCACGAGTGTTAAACCAGTTGAAGCGGCTACAGGATCTAATGATTCAGTACCTGATGCATTTGCGGAATCAATAAATGGATTGGAGGTTGATTGTACAACTGTAACATCCCATGTATCGCCATTGTCGTTAGATTTATAGAGAACTGTTTGACCGGCATATTTAGCAACCATAAAGGCGACTGTCTCATCTCTCGCATCAATAAAATAATTTTCAGCCGAGATTAATGTGTAATAGTTCGATAATCCAGGGTTGAGTGTAATTTCTTCCCAAGTATCTCCTGCATCAAGCGATCTGAAATACTTCAATCCACCTATCACATCATAAGCACTTGTTGCTGTAGTACCTGCTGACTGGCGTGAAATAATAACATGTATTGAATTGCCACTTACGGCAGTCCTACACCATATACCGTTAGGGTCACCTAAGACATTCAATCCAAGTGGCACATTGATCCATTGGCTCGATCCCTCATTTCTATACGTAAAGTTCAAACCTTGTGGTGTAGATCCAATAGCGCTGTGGGTAAATACAAACAAACGACCATTTTCAGTTATCCCGATAGATCCAAAACCACTTCTAACGATATTGTTTTCAATGTTTACAAGTGGTAATGGTCCCCAACTACCATCCACAAGTTGATTAAATCCTGTACCGCGATCCGTATAACTATCTTGTTGTAACTGGCTCATCGTCCATATCGCATATACATTGCCATCAGGACCTACTTCTACCCTGCGCGCCATCCCTGAATTACCTTGTGTGTCATAGTAGGAATCACCTATTACGGTTCCATTAGAACGCTGACCACCACCTGGACCATTGTAGTTGCTATGTGTGCTATTGATGGTTTGATTAGCGATAACCGTTGTCTCACCACCTAAACACTGCTCGCCGGAGGCCACTGGAACATTATTCCCAGTCACTGAAATACTCTTTGAGTTGCCCTTTTGCAGAATATGGGCTGGACCGATTTTTGTCGGAGATTGGTTCTCCTGCGCATTCAATCCAATGCACAGGAAAAGAACCGATAGTAAGGTTTTTTTCATATTAATAAAATTTTTTTTGCGGTCAAATTTATTAATTTTTTTTAATTAAAGGTCAATTTAAAAAAAATTATTACGAGATCTATTTAGCATTATGCTGTGTACAGCTATAAAATCAAAATAATTTAATATCTAGGTGTATCATCTTTGTTAATATTCTTATGCTTATCTTCGCACTCAATATCTTAAGCACAATGAGCAATATAGCGAATCTTCTTGGCGCTAAAGCCGAGTACCTCCTCAATTTCCAATCTAAAACTTTTGCGGGCCATGCGATGCACAAGCCGGGCCCCGATTTTGTCGATCGAATTTTTTCTATGTCTAACCGTTCAACCCAGGTGTTAAAGAGCTTACAGAGCTTATATGGTCACGGACGATTAGCGAATACAGGCTATCTATCTATCTTGCCAGTAGATCAGGGAATTGAACATTCTGCCGCCGCCTCATTTGCTCCTAACCCCGCCTATTTCGATCCTGAAGCCATTGTTACCTTAGCCATCGAATCAGGTTGCAATGCAGTGGCTTCTACATTTGGCGTATTGGCGTTAATGAGTAGGAAATATGCACATAAGATACCATTTATGGTCAAGCTCAATCACAATGAACTATTGACCTATCCAAATAAATTTTCACAAATCCCCTTTGGATCAGTACGTGAAGCTTGGAATCTCGGTGCCACAGCAGTAGGGGCAACCATCTATTGGGGATCTGATACAGCTACTGATGAGTTGCAGTATGTAAGCGAAATGTTCGAAGAGGCACACGAGCTAGGGATGGCTACTGTATTATGGTGCTATACTCGCAACTCGGCCTTCAAAAAAGAAGACAAAGATTACCATGTAAGCGCCGATCTAACTGGACAAGCCAATCACTTAGGTGTTACCATACAAGCAGATATCATCAAGCAAAAACTCCCTGAAAACAATGGAGGCTATAATGCAGTAAATTTTGGCAAAACACATAAAAAAGTATATACCGATCTATCTACTGATCACCCCATCGACCTTTGTAAATACCAAGTGGCCAATTGCTATATGGGTCGAATAGGATTGATTAATTCAGGTGGGGCAAGTGCTGGTGAATCGGACTTGCAAGAGGCGGTGACCACGGCCGTAATCAATAAAAGGGCAGGAGGACACGGCCTAATAGCAGGGCGTAAGGCATTCCAAAGACCGGTGAATGAAGGCATTGCCTTGCTAAATGCCATTCAAGATGTTTACCTCGATCCCCAAATAACTTTGGCTTAAAAATTACACCTAACAACTCCTATAACTATAAGTCATTTAACAGTAGCCTAATGACTTTATTATTGGTTTTTCACTTTCTATACTAGTTAATTTATAGTAGTATCAATTATTTATCA
>CAYZQX010000215.1:0-7257 GCA_964480615.1 uncultured Chitinophagales bacterium
TTCTTGCTTGCCATTGAAAATAAACTATTCAGCAAGTAGCGAGGAGTATAGCGTAAAACCAAGCGATAGGGATCGCAGCGACACCCCACAGCGACTTTAGGAGCGAGGAGTATAGCGTAGAGCCCGGGCCACAGGCATCGCCAAAATCGCATACCTATGAGTTATTTAGCAATCCCTAATTAAGTTGCTGTCACTCATAGAACCAAAAAAAATATTTACCTTCACCGCACCTTTTTTCTAAGTCATATTGGTTTCATTTTTGCATAGCCTATAAGTAGTCCAAAATAGGTGGATGTAATTATCCGCAAATTTTTTTTTGAAAAAAATAATTAGATCTCATGAAACCATATATCCATCCCATACATCGATTATTAGTTGCTAATAGAGGGGAGATTGCTATACGTATAATGCGTGCTGGCACTGAGCTGGGCATTACCACAGTTGGTATATACACCTATGAGGATCGCTATAGTTTACACCGTTACAAGTGTGATGAGGCCTATCAAATAGGACGTGAGGATGAACCTTTAAGACCCTATTTGGATATCGAAAATCTGATTACTTTAGCTAAGGCACAGAAGATAGATGCGATACATCCTGGCTATGGCTTTTTATCTGAAAATCTTACACTTGCTAAGCGCTGTAAGGAAGAAGGTATCCTATTCGTAGGACCTGAGCCTGATGCTATGGAAGCACTAGGGGATAAGGTGAGGGCTAAAAACCTAGCTGCTAAAGCAGGCATACCTATGATTCCCGATTATAGAGCACCCCTAGCAAATCCAGAAGAAGCCTTAGAAAGAGCGAACATCATAGGCTATCCCATTATGATAAAAGCAGCTGCTGGTGGCGGTGGCCGTGGTATGCGGGTAATACGCGATGCCGCTAATTTCATAAGTCAATACCGCGAAGCTACTAATGAGGCAGCTAATGCATTTGGTGATGGAACCTTGTTTCTCGAAAAGTTCGTGGAAGATCCCAAGCACATAGAGGTACAACTTTTGGGTGACAAACATGGCAATTTAGTACACCTCTATGAGCGTGACTGCTCCGTGCAGCGCCGTTTTCAAAAAGTAGTGGAGGTCGCTCCCAGTTTTGGATTGAAAGAAGAAACAAGACATAAATTATTTGATTATGCTATTCGTATAGGCAGAGAAGTCAAGTATAGCAATGCGGGTACAGTTGAGTTTTTAGTGGACAAGGAAGAAAATATTTTTTTCATCGAGGTCAACCCGCGCATACAAGTAGAGCATACAGTAACGGAGGAAGTTACGGGCATAGATCTGGTAAGGTCACAATTGCTCATAGCGATGGGCTATAAACTGTCGGATAATGGGATCTATATCAGCAGCCAGTTGGATGTTCCCTTGCGTGGATTTGCCATACAGTGCCGCATAACTACCGAGGATCCATCTAATGGGTTTAAGCCCGATTTCGGAACCATCATAGCCTATAGGAACGCAGCGGGATTTGGCGTGCGCTTAGATGAAGGGTCAGCTTATGCGGGGGCTAAGATCTCCCCATATTTCGATAGTATGATTGTGAAGCTAACTGCTCGTGGTCGCACACTTAGCGGTGCTTGTCAGCGATTGAGCCGTGCACTATTGGAATTTAGAATTAGAGGGGTGCGTACCAATATTCCTTTTTTGCAAAATGTAATTAACCATCCTATATTCCGACAAGGGGAATCTAGGGTGGGTTTTTTGGATTCACACCCAGAGCTGTTTAGATTTCGCAGGGCAAATGATCGATCCACTAAAACCTTGCATTTTTTGGGTGAGGTGATCGTCAATGGCAATCAGGAATTTGGTCGTGTAGTAAAAAAGAGTTTTGTTCATCCCAAGCCAGTTTTACCTAGCGATTTGTCGGAAGTAATAGTGAATAGAAAACAGTCGCTTACTGACCTGGGCCCACAAGCTTTTTGTCAAAAAATAAAACAAGAAAAGCAAATACTATATACCGATACGAGTTTTCGCGATGCCCACCAGAGCTTATTAGCTACCCGAATGCGCACTAAGGATATGCTCAAGGTAGCCGACCAGTTTGCACAATCATTTCCTCAACTCTTCTCCATGGAGGTATGGGGAGGTGCTACATTTGACGTGGCAATGCGGTTTTTATACGAATGCCCTTGGAAGCGATTGCAGTTGTTCAGGGCGGCCATGCCCAATCAATTATTACAAATGCTTTTCCGAGGTTCTAATGGAGTGGGATATACGGCCTATCCCGATAACCTTATTGAAAAGTTTATTGAGCGTTCGTGGGAGATGGGCATTGATGTATTTAGGATATTCGATTCGCTCAATTGGGTAGAGGCTATGCTGGTAAGTATGAAAGCTGTACGCGAACGCACCAATGCAATATGTGAGGCTGCAATATGCTATACAGGTGAGATGACTCATAAGGATCAAAAAAAATATACCTTACAATATTACTTAGATATGGCTCGCAAACTGGAAGATGCTGGTGCACATATCATCGCTATTAAGGATATGGCAGGACTTCTAAAGCCCTATACTGCAGAAATCCTGATTAAGGAGCTAAAAAGAGCAATTGATCTGCCCATACATCTTCACACACACGACACCTCTGGTATCCAAAGTGCTACCTACCTCAAAGCCATAGAAGCGGGGGTCGATGTAGTGGATGTAGCCATCGCCTCAATGAGTGGGCTCACCTCACAGCCTAATTTTAACAGCATAGTAGCTATGATGCAAGGACAGGAAAGAGCGTCAAATATCAATATAAAAAGGCTCAATGAGTTCAGCAATTACTGGGAAGATGTGCGGGAATACTATTATCCATTTGAGAGCGGTCTTAAAGCCTCTACGGCTGAAATTTTTGACCACGAGATACCAGGAGGTCAGTATAGCAATCTAAGGCCCCAGGCGGTCGCTTTAGGCCTTATAGACCGATTCGATGAACTCAAGCAAAACTATGTAGAGGTCAATCAATTATTTGGTGACATCATAAAAGTAACACCATCCAGCAAAGTGGTAGGTGATATGGCACTGTTCTTAATGTCTAATCATCTCAAGGCTGAAGATGTATATACGAAAGGAACCCATCTCTCCTTTCCCGAATCTGTCAAAAGCCTCATGCGTGGTGATTTAGGACAGAGTTATGGCGGATTTGATCCCTTGTTACAAGACATTATTCTCAAGGGCGAACATCCCATAACAGTAAGACCTAATACCTTAATGCCTCTCATAGACCTAGAACAGGATTACAATGCTTTTATACTAAAATTTGAACACCACAACGGATGGTCTGACTACTTGAGTTACAAGATGTATCCCAAGGTTTTTGAGGACTATTACAATCACCGCGAACATTATGGCGATGTGAGCATTATTCCCACGCACGCATTTTTTTATGGATTAAAAATGGGTGAAGAGATAATGATAGACATAGATAAGGGCAAAAACATACTCGTGCAACTTACTGGAATTTCCGAAGCTGATGATGATGGTATATGTACAGTCTCCTTCAAACTAAATGGACAGACTAGGCAAATAAAAGTAAAAGACAAGGGAAAAAAAGTAACGAAAAAATCCAATGAAAAAGTTTCGCAGCCAGGGGAAATAGGCTCACCCCTACAAGGTAGAATCAGCAAGTTAGGGGTCAAGGCTGGAGATATAGTCAGCATCAACACGCCATTATTTGTAATCGAAGCTATGAAAATGGAGACCACAGTCGTAGCAACTCAGGGCGGCAAGATTGAAGCGGTGTATCTCAAGGAAGGAAGCATCGTAGAGCAGGATGATCGAGTAGTTAGGATAGGTGAATAGGATCTGGAATGTGAAGTATAAAGTGCATTTCACAAGGGATTAATTTAAAGAACCACCTCCTTAACTGATAGCTGATGTTATATTGTAATTAGGGCTTGCTAAATAACGCATAAGTATGCGATTTTGGCGATGCCTACGGCCCGGGCTCTACGCTATACTCCTCGCTCCTAAAGTCGCTGTGGGGTGTCGCTGCGATCCCTATCGCTAATACAACTTGAAGTAGCAATGTATAGGAGAAGACAACATATTTATGACCCCTACTATCCGATTAGCTGATTACTAGACCGATGAATAATTCTAATTTTTTTGACTCCAAAGCGCAAGGGAATTTGCTTGTTACTTAGTTAATGGCATCTATTCATAGAGCCAATGCACTAATAAGCACTTTTCTTTATTGCTGACCCGCAAGCCGAACCCCAAAACCAAGATAGCCTATTTGTATCCCACCATCGAACAGTCTAGCAAGGAAACGAACTAAGAGAATATTTAATTAGCAGACAGACAAAATAATAGATCTATCTTTGCTATTTAAATTATAGAATAATATGAATAAAAATAATGAGGCATTGAAGGAAAAAGGGGTTAAACAGACTTGGTTAAGCAAACAACTGGAAACAGTTACAGAAGAGATAAAGGCTATGTGCAAAACAGACATAAGCCAAGACTATAATTTTTTTTGATATTGCTATAATACTAGGAGTAAAACCAAAAGATTTAATAAAAGATAAATAATGACAAGCACAGCACAAAGGGCAGAATTACAAGCTAAAATATGGAAAATAGCCAATTATGTACGTGGCTCTGTTGATGGATGGGACTTTAAACAGTTTGTGTTAGGAACACTTTTCTATCGATTCATCAGTGAAAACTTCACTAACTACATCGAGGGCGGCGATGAAAGCATTGACTACTCTAATCTATCAGATGACGTAATAACACCTGAAATAAAAGATGATGCCATTAGGACAAAAGGGTACTTTATTTATCCCAGTCAACTTTTTACGAATATTACGCAATCAGCTAATATCAATCCCAATTTAAACACCGACTTAAAAGCAATTTTTGACGCTATTGAAAATTCTGCTAATGGATATCCATCTGAACCAGATATTAAGGGATTGTTTGCAGACTTTGATACAACTAGTACAAGACTTGGAAATACTGTTGTTGCAAAAAACAGCCGATTAGCTGCCGTTTTAAAAGGTGTGGCAGAACTAAATTTTGGAGAGTTTGAAGACAATCAAATTGACCTCTTTGGAGATGCTTATGAGTTTTTGATTTCTAATTATGCAGCTAATGCAGGAAAATCAGGCGGTGAGTTTTTTACCCCACAGCATGTGTCAAAGCTCATAGCACAATTGGCCATGCACAAACAGGAAAAGGTAAACAAGATATATGACCCTGCGGCAGGTTCAGGCTCTTTATTATTGCAAGCCAAAAAACATTTTGACAATCATATTATTGAAGAAGGTTTTTATGGACAGGAAGTAAATCATACCACTTATAACTTGGCTCGTATGAATATGTTCTTGCACAACATCAATTACGATAAGTTTAATATTGCTTTAGGCGATACATTGCGTAACCCTCATTTTGGGGATGAAAAACCATTTGATGCCATTGTTTCTAATCCGCCTTACTCTATCAACTGGATTGGCGATGGTGACCCCACGCTGATTAATGACGACCGTTTTGCACCGGCCGGTGTACTGGCCCCTAAGTCAAAAGCCGATTTTGCCTTTGTGCTGCATGCACTCAGTTATCTATCCAGTAAAGGCAGGGCAGCCATTGTATGTTTTCCCGGTATTTTTTATCGTGGCGGTGCGGAGCAAAAAATTAGAAAATATTTGGTGGACAACAATTTTGTAGAAACCATTATTTCTGTAGCACCTAATTTGTTTTTTGGTACTTCTATTGCCGTTACACTTTTGGTACTTTCCAAACATAAAACAGAAAATAAAACCCAGTTTATTGATGCCAGTGGTGAGGAGTTCTTCAAGAAAGCAACCAATAACAATGTGCTTACCGATGAACACATCGAAAAGATAATGGCAATATTCGATAGCAAGCTAGATGTTGACTATATAGCAAAATGTGTAGATAACAATATAATAGCAGCCAACGATTATAACCTGTCTGTAAGCAGTTATATAACTGCAAAAGACAATAGAGAGCAGGTAGATATTACCAAACTAAATGCTGAGATTGCCCAAACAGTAGAAAAAATAAATGCACTGCGTGTAAGTATTGATGACATAATAAGTGAAATTGAAGCATGAGTTATTTAGATACATTATTACAAGGCGTGGAAGTGGAGTGGAAGACTTTGGCGGAAGTTGCTACAAAAATTTCTTCTGGTGGTACACCAAATACAGGAGTTTCAACTTATTATAATGGTAGTATTCCTTGGTTACGAACTCAAGAAGTAGGTTATGGTGATATTTGGGATACTGGAATTAAAATCACTGATGAAGGATTGAAAAATTCTAGTGCTAAAATAATACCTGAAAATTCTGTTATTATAGCAATGTATGGTGCTACTGTAGGTAAAGTTGGGATAAATAAAATCCCGTTATGTACAAACCAAGCGTGTGCAAATATTCAACTAAATCAAGAAGTTGCATATTATCGCTATGTTTATCATTTTTTATTAAGTCAATATGAATATATAAAATCACTTGGGGCAGGTTCTCAAACTAACATTAATGCACAGATTGTAAAAAACCTCCAAATCCCCATCCCACCATTAAAAATTCAAAAAAAAATAGTTGGAATATTAGATAAAATGACAGAGCTTACAGCAGAGCTTACAGCAGAGCTTACAGCAGAGCTTACAGCAAGGAAAAAGCAATATACTTACTATCGTGATAAGCTATTGCGTTTTGAGGAGGGAGAAGTGGAATGGAAGAGTTTGGAAAGTTTAGCAGAAAACTTAGATTCAATGCGAAAACCTGTAACAAGTGGATTAAGAGAAGCAGGTAAAATTCCCTACTATGGTGCTTCTGGAATTGTAGATTATGTTAAAGATTACATTTTTTATGGTGATTTTTTATTGGTATCAGAAGATGGAGCAAATTTAATCGCAAGAAATACTCCTATTGCGTTTAGTATTAGTGGAAAAAGCTGGGTGAATAATCATGCACACGTATTGAAGTTCAATACTTATGCAGAAAGAAGATTTGTTGAGTATTTTTTAAATAGTATTGACTTAACTCCACATATTTCAGGTGCTGCACAACCGAAATTAAACCAAAAGAATTTAAATAGCATCAAAATTCCAAATCCATCTCAACACGACAAAGAACGCATCGTTTCCATACTCGATAAATTCGATACACTCACTGCATCCATTAGCGAGGGTCTGCCGAAAGAGATTGAGTTAAGAAAAAAGCAGTATGAGTATTACCGTGATTTATTACTTCGTTTTTAAGGGTTTGTAAAAATCATTCAAAAGAATAAAATTAAATGA
>CAYZQX010000216.1:0-7256 GCA_964480615.1 uncultured Chitinophagales bacterium
CATAGATAGATTATTTAGATTAAAATCGCTTTTTGTAAATACAATAGCATCCCTTACTCAACCCATTTGGAATAAGCGGCAATTAAGAACCCAAAAAGAAATAGCATTGGCCAATCAACAAATTGCCTATCTACAGTACCGAAAATCAATCATCAATGCAACTAATGATGTTTCAAATGCTTTGGCTTTGTATCAGTCGCAAACAGAATTGATGTCATTAAAACAACAAGAATATAATGCATACCTATTGGCCACAGAATATTCACAAGAACTCGTGAATTATGGCTTGGCTAATTACTTGGAAGTTATTCGTGCACAAGAGAATGAGCTCATTGCACAAATGAGTTATTTGAATGCTAATTTTGCACAGTTAAATGCGGTTGTAGATTTGTATCGAGCCCTAGGCGGTGGAGCAAATTGATTTACAAAAAAACCACTTTGTAGTCATGCTAATTTCAAGCTTGAGCCATTATTAGGGCTGGCACAATAATGCAAAATTATTCCTTATGAGTGGCTTTTCATAATACTGTATAACTAGCTTATAGATCATATCCCAACTGGATGCCATAAATAATAAGTAGGGCTTGCTCAATAACTGAAAGATCTTTTATGCTAAACGATTATGGAATACTTAAGTACAAAGGAAATGCACAATAATTTCTGCTTTTTAGCAAAAAAGCTTGCATCATAATTATAAAATGTCTTCTCTTATACAGTGCGCTTTCAAGTTGTGTTCGCGATAGGGATCGCAGCGACACCCCACAGCGACTTTAGGAGCGAGGAGTATAGCGTAGAGCCCGGGCCGCAGGCATCGCCATAATCGCATACTAATGAGTTATATAGCAAGCCCTAATTAATGCTATATTCTCGCCAAATGGATTTGCAGTCTAGTAATGGTTATACCTATTCTATAAGGTTTAATGTCCAAAAAATGTTTTTTATGCTCTGATATTTCAGTTTGCTTCAATCTTACCTACCTAACTAAGCTCATAAAGGCAGTGTTTTTGCATAATCATCATTGATAGGCGGATAATTGCAATAGATTCATTAATAAATTGTTAACTTATGTGTAAAACATCTAAGTAATGCAATAAGGAGGTAGTTTGCTTGTTTTTATTAGGTTCCATTGATTTTAGTATTATGGATAACGCCTTCAGGTCTTGCAATTATTGTGGAGAAATTGAACCAGATTATCTAATAAAGGATATTATAGTGACTAAAATCATATTTCTTAATGACCTATCTCATTTTATACCGTGCATATTAGCTGAATTTTTGTGCCATAAATATTTCATTATGACAAGATTTACACCTGTCCAGGATATTATGACCGAAAAGGTTATATTTGCTAGGACGAAAAACAAAATTTCGGAAATAGAAGAATTCTTTCTAAAGTACAATGTGCATCATATCCCAGTGCTAGATGAATCTGATCACTTAGTAGGGATGTTGAGTTCTACAGACTTGGTCAAGATATACAAGGAAGCGATGAAAAGCCATGCCTTTATGAGCAAAGAAGATATTGATCACTTGTATCCTATAAGCAGTGTGATGTCCAAGAACCCAGTTACTGTAACACCTTCTGAAACGGTTCATTCAGCAGTAAAGAAGATGAATGAAAACAAAATTCAAGCGTTACCAGTAATACAAGATCAAGGACTCAAAGGCATACTTACAAGTAGAGATATGATTAAGTTTATTTTTGAGTAAACCCAAATAAAAATGTTCCGCTTATGAAAAAGATTTTAGTAGCCACGGATTTTAGTAAGTGTGCTAGCCGTGCGATGGCTTATGCAACAAACTTAGCTGTTGCTGGAAATTTAGAGCTGATAACCTTGCACACCATTATGCCTGCCGATGTAGTCGATAACAATGTGTACAATCTAAATTATCTTTCTGATTATTTTAAAGATAAGCAGATCTATCTCAGTAAGTGGAATAAAACCTTCAATAAGCGATATGCCAACGGCCAACTGAATATTACAGGCTATTGTGAAGTAGGTGGTCTTAGGCCAGTTATGGAAGAACTTATTGAGAAACTGGAGATTGATTTAGTGGTTATGGGTGCACGAGGACTCGCTGGTGTCAAATCACTTATGGGAAACCACGCATCTATGATCTCTACCTCGATTACACATCCTGTTTTATTCATAAGTCAAAACACAAAGTTTGTACCAAAGCCTAAGCTCGCATTTGGTGTTGAGTCAACAAATAAGCTGACTAAAACCAGTATGGATGCCCTTGTGAGCTGGATAAAAATTATGGGAATTGATGCAATACATTTAGTCCAAATTGCAAGTAATAGTAATGAGAAATCGGATGTTTTTGATTTTTGGGCCAATGAGTTTAGTTTCCTTGAAACACATAGCCATCTAATCCACGAAGAGGATCCCGTGAAAGGCCTTAAGGTGTTCAGTGAATCTACTGAAATGGATTTCTTAGGCATCATATCACACCATCATAATCCATTGTTTAAATGGCTGGTATCAAGCAATACCGAAAAGCTAGTGAAGTCAATGGCTAAATCAATATTTGTTGTTAGAGATTAAATTATTCTAATAGCTTCTGTAATTAATATCCTAATAAAAAATCAAAATTTGATTGTTAATTGTTTTTGTTGCTGAAAATTTAGCGCTTAAAATTTTAATAAAATCCCTTATCATCGCCTGCGATTGTAAGGGATTTTATTGTTAATGGCAGCGGGTTATTGTGTTACAGATTTAGTGAGGAAGATTTGAGTCTTAGGGGATTCAATGCAATCCTAGAGATTTGTTAACCTAGCATTCAAGCAGCTCATTCATTGTTTATTTATATACTTTGACAAATGTTAATCTAGGGTTGCGAACGGTGATGGGCAATGCGAAAAAAAATCTTAAATTTGCGGAATAATAATTAGCATTGCTAGATCGAAATCAAATAAATCAAAATTGTTTTGAACATGCTACAGTTGGGATAATAGCTGTTGATGCCGATGAAATCATCTTAATTGCTAATCCCCAAGCGTGCAAGTATTTTGAATATGAGGCATCTGAGCTAATAGGGCAGCACCTCGATATCCTTATCCCTGACTCCTTTAGGAGGCACCATAGCACACATACCAAGGGTTTCGTTCAGAATCCCAAACACAGGCAAATGGGATCTAATTTGGAACTATATGGCAAAAGAAAATCTGGCTCCACTTTTCCCTTAGAGATCTCTCTCAGTTTTACCAATTCTGAATCGGGAATCATGGTGCTTGCCTATATCATTGATGTATCTCAACGAAAGAGGCATGAGTTGGAAATCAAACAGAAAAGTGATGAGCTCAATATCCTCAATCAAAAACTTGAAAAACTCAATGATGTATTGGAGGCGAAGATTAGCGAAAGAATGAAAATGTTACAGGATGCATTTCTCGATCTCGAACAATCACAAATAAGACTAAGGGAATCCCTTGAAAAAGAAAAAGAGGCAAGTAATCTAAAGTCAAAATTTGTAACCTTTGTATCGCACGAATTTAAAACCCCATTGAGCACAATTTATTCATCTTCTGAACTCATTAACAAGTATTTAGAAAACAATCAAATAGAGGGTATTCCTAAACACATCACACGCATCCAGAATAATGTCGATCACTTAAATTCTATACTTACTGAATTCTTAACCTTAGGGCGATATGATGAAGGTAAGGTGCAGCCCTGTTACCAGCTTGGAAATTTAGAGGAAAATGTGTCAGAATTATTGTCTGAATTGCGAACTCAGTTAAAACGCGGACAGTATTTTAATTTTGAGTATAAGGGCATACCTACCCTTACCTATGATAAGTATATATTGCGTTATGTTTTAATAAATATTATTTCAAATGCAATAAAGTTTAGCCCCGAAGAGCAATCTATTGATGTGAAAATATCAGTCAGTAACCATTCATTTGTAATTACCATACTTGACCATGGTGTGGGTATCTCTAGTGAAACGATGAGCCATTTGTTTGAGCGATTTTATCGCGGGGAAAATGTTAGTAATATTCCTGGGACAGGGCTAGGTTTGCATATCGTTAAAAAATATTTAGAACTTGTAAGGGGGGAAATAAAAATAGATAGCCAGGAAGGGAAAGGTACACAAGTTCAGTTATCCTTTAATCATTATGAAAGTGAATGAGAAAAAAAAAGTATTGGTTATTGATGACAACAATGACGTGAGAGAAAATGTTTCTGAGTTGTTGATGTTAGCTGATTATCATGTAATTACTGCGGAGAATGGCCAGGTAGGAATTAGTCTTGCCTTGGAGCATCTACCACACATTATAGTATGCGATATTATGATGCCTGTACTCGATGGCTATGGAACGATACACGTGTTATCAAAAAATCCAAAAACCAGTAACATACCTTTTATATTTTTATCAGCAAAGACAGAACATGCGGATTTAAGGAAAGGGATGGAGCTTGGAGCGGATGACTATCTCAGTAAACCATTTACGGGTACTGAATTGTTGAATGCAATTGAAGGTCGGTTGAAAAAATATGAATTATTGAGTAAAACTGTTCCGTCTCCTAAAGAACACAATTCAACTGAAGCATTGTCCTTTTCAATTCAATCCCTCACTAACATTTCCGAAACTATTGAATTCCAAAAAAAACAGAAAATATATAAAGAAGGTCAAAGACCATTTTACATCTATTTTATTATTGAAGGAGCTGTAAAAGCTTTTTCAACTAATTCGGATGGAAAGGAATTGATTACGGGCATATTTACTAAAGGAGAAATATTTGGTTTTATCCCTATTATTGAGAATACAACTTATTATGACAATACAGAGGCTCTTACCGATTCTACCATCGCTGTGATTAAGGCTGAAGACTTTGCAGATATATTGCATAGTCAGCATGGCGCTATGGATTTTTTTCTCAAACTGGCCGTAGAAAATGCCGCTGAAGCTGAAAAGAAATTAGTCAAATTTGCGTATGATTCATTGCGCAAAAAAGTTGCCAATGCTCTTGTTACGGTAGCGGATAAAGTAAAAGATGCTAAAGCGCAAAAAACAACAAAACTATCAAGGGAAGAACTTGCGAATCTTGCCGGAACAGCTACAGAATCAGTAATACGTACACTGAGTGAATTTAAGAACGAAGGGTATATAAAAATTTCGGATGGACAAATCGAAATATTACAGGTCGAGAAATTGAGAAACCTACATCATTAGTTCATTACTTTTTTATGCTTCAATGTTTCACTATTTTCATTAAATTTATTTGAAACGCTATTGGTCTATTAGCATGTGTAATTCTCTATTTTATCAATGCTAGTTTTATTGGTTTTGTATTGCCAATCTTTAGGAGATAAAATCCTGATTTATAAGTCCTGAGATCAATTGTTAAGGATGATTGCCCATTCAGTATTTCTGTTGCTAGGATTCTACCTTGTAGGTCGCTAATGGTCAATTCTGCGCCCATTAATAGATCTCCATTGTGTATAGTTAATTTGTCATAGGCGGGGTTGGGACTTATCGTATAATGTATATTATATGGGTTATTGTATGCACTAATTGAATCCACTACTGTTATCCAATATTCTATTTGCGTAAAACAATCCTCGCTAATATTGGTATTGTATATATTTACTTCTAATTCATAAATCCCAGGCTCGGTATAAGTGTGGATAGGCGTTTCTTCTTCGCTCATTGTTCCATCACCAAATTCCCATACCCAATAGGTTATTCCATTAGATTCGTTTTCAAATGTGTAAGGCGTATTGGTTTGAATCGTTGTGACTGGATCTAATATAAATTTTATAAATGTAATTTCGTGGTTTATTGAGTCGCAAGTAGTTGACGTGCATGAAACCAATGATATGGAATTTATGCCTACATCTAATAGTTCTGTTGCTAGATTTTTTTCGATTGATACGGGTATTCCATCGACATACCATTGGTAGGTTGTATTATCCATGGCATTAAAATTACTTATATTGAGGATGGAGTCATTACCCTCCGAAAAATGGCAACTGTTGTGAATAAACTCGGATTCTGCTTTTGCCTTATTTTTATTCCAACTGATTTTATTTTCGTCATAGTTATTAGATATAATATCTAAATAATTATCTTCATTGATGTGGGCTGCAGTTATTATCGTAACACCCTCAGCATCTTGTGTTATTTGGCGCGGAACAAAAAAAATGCCATTCTCAAAATTCTCATACCATTTTATTTGATCATTCGTGTTGGAAGCTGCAATCACATCATTGTCACCATCTCCATCAAGGTCACAGGCATATACAGAGCTGGCACCATATACTTGGTTATCAATTATATTTTGAAGTCCAAAATTACCCATACCATCATTTTCATACCAAGCAATTTTGTTATCATTCTTGGATGCTGAAATTAGATCGCTATCACCATCCAGATCTATGTCTATAGAAAATAGTGATTTAGGAAATACCACTTCATTAGTTATTAATATTTGATTGCCAAAGTTGCCATTGCCATCATTGCGGTACCAAGCAATTTTATTATCATATTGTGATGCTGATATCACATCTCCATCATCATCTCCATCGAGATCAGCAATGATAATATCTGTAACCCCATTTGTCAATTCAGTGATCGTAGTGCCTATAGTAAAATTCCCGATACCATCATTTTGAAACCAAGCAATTTTGTCACCCAGCATGGAGCCGTAAGCAACATCTATAAAACCATCTTGATTGAGATCGGCAGCATAGATTGTACTTGCACTATTTGCTTCTTGTGTTATCGTTATTGATGCACTGAAATTTCCATGTCCATTGTTTTCATACCAAGCGATATGATCGGCATCATAGGAGGCATATAGCACATCTTCATCACCATCCAAATCAATATCTGTTACATACACATCGATAGCGCCTATTGCAACATTACTTATGACGAATGCTTCGCCAAATGTACCTGTGCCATCATTTGGATACCAACCTACTGTATCATCATAATTAGAAGCATATACGATGTCGGTATCGCCATCATTATCAATGTCTGCTGGCATTATGGAAAAGATGTCATTAGTATTCGGCACCGCCATTGTAGTAGGGTAGAACAAACTAGTTTGTGCAGTCAATATTCTGCTATTTAGTTGTAAAACAATTAGGATGGTCAGTGTTAGGAGTCTCATTCTTGTTTTTTATCAATTCAAAGTTAAATATTTATTTTTATTACTATTGATTTTGCTTTTTGGTATAAGTAGTTGTTTGCTAAATAACTCATAAGTATGTGATTATGGCGATGCCTGCGGCCCGGGCTC
>CAYZQX010000217.1:0-7229 GCA_964480615.1 uncultured Chitinophagales bacterium
CTCAAAGTGTTGCCGTTTCAATCATTACATGTGCCTGTACCCCAGCTACTATATGTGAAGGAGATGCTTTTGGCGATCAAACAGTTAACGACGTCAATAATATCGATGGGTATAGCGTAGCTATGGTTTTAGTATGTAATGATGTTGTAGTAAGCGTTTCTGATGCAATGGATGTAGGCTTGGCCGATGCCACAGTTGGTGTATCTACTGGTACAATCAGCAATTTAGCACCTACACCCCCTACAGCTTGTTCTATATGGGCAGTGAATTATCAAGGGACTGGTTTAGCTGCTAGTGATATCACTGTATCAACTGGCAATCAAATCACAGTAAATAATTTTACTTGTGAAGAAAAGATTGAGAAATGTTATACAATTAATCCATTAGTGGCTGCACCTACAAATGTGGCTGATGACGAAGTGTGTATTAATGAATCAATAACAATTACTCCTACTGCTCCTGACTTAGATGCGCCGGTCTATATCGCTGCTATACTAGGCAATCAAGGCACTACTGATGCGAATGGTGATGGTACTGTCAATTTTTGCGATGAATATGTGCAAATCAGTGCTTGTAAAGAAATTGACTTGAGTGGATTTACACTTGAGGATAATTTTACTACGCGTCATACTTTCCCTGCTGGTTCAATAATTCCTGCGGGTGGTACTATGTACCTTTTTGCAGGAGTAGGTGGTGGATTACCAGCAAGTACAAGTACTACAATCTATCAGGGAATGACCGATGGCCCTGGATGTGGAAATGGTATATTTAACAATAGTGGTGGTGATATAGCTACTATATTTGATGGCACAACTGTTATAGCAACTGCTTCTTATAGCGGTGCTCCAAGTTCTGATGTTCCTAATACATTTGCAGTACCAACTATTCCTGCTACTTTTACATTTTATAGCGATGCTGGGTTAACTACGCCAGTAGCTACTGATGTGACAACACTTACGATTGATGATACCACTGCTCCTGGTACTACCATGGCGGGTGATATAAATCTATGGGTTGCCGTAAGCAATGGCTGTTGTTCAGGATTAGCGATGCCATTTACAATTACTGTAAACCCTGATCCTATCATAACAGTTGTTGCAATTGCAAATGATTGCCCAACCGCCACTGTAGATCTCAATGATGCTGTTACACTAGCATTAGGTCAAACAATTTCCGCATTTTACCAAAGTGATGGTACCACATTGGTTGCTGATCCAACTGCCGTAAGCACAGAAGGTACTTATATAGTAGAAGTATCTGAAAATGGATGTGTGGCTACTGCCGCAATAGATGTTACCATTCAAAGCTGTATTTGTACTCCTGCTACAATCTGTCAAGGAACGGCATTTGGTGGACAAACTGTCAATGACGTAAATAATACGGATGGCTATAGTTTAGCATTGGTATTAGTATGTAATGATGCTGTGGTTAGCGTGACTGATGCAATGGATGTAGGCTTAGCCGATGCTACTGCTGGTGTTTCTACTGGCACGATCAGTGATTTAGCACCTGCCCCGCCTACAGCTTGTTCTATATGGGCAGTGAATTATCAAGGAACTGGTTTAGCTACTGGTGATATCACTGTATCAACAGGCAATCAAATCACAATAAATAACTTTACTTGTGAAGAAAAGATTGAGAAATGTTATACCATCAATCCAGAACCAACAGCTACTATCAGTGGCGGCGGTGCTGTTTGCGCACCAGCAACAACTAATACAGTGACTGTAAGCGGTACTATAGGTGCGACGGTAGAGCTTTCGGATGGAACTACATTGATTATTGAGGCAGATGGTAGCAATGATTTATTCTTGCCAGCAGGTACTTATACGATAACATCAGTTACAAGTGCAGCTCCAGCCTCTTGTACTGGCACAGGAAGTGGCAGTGCTATTGTTTCAATTAATCCACAACCAATAGCTTCAATCAGTGGTGGTGGTGCAGTATGTGCACCGGCAACAACTAATATAGTTACTGTAAGTGGTACTGTAGGTGCAACTGTAGTGCTTTCGGACGGAACTTCATTGATTATCGAAGCAGATGGCAATAATATATCCTTGCCAGCAGGCACCTATACGATAACATCAGTTACAAGTGCAGCTCCAGCTTCATGTACTGGCACAGGCAGCGGCACTGCTACTGTAACGATTAATCCACAACCTACAGCAACTATTGCCGGTGGTGGCCCTATCTGTGCTCCTGCAACTACTGTGTCGGTATCCGTTTCTGGTACTCCAGATGCAATAGTTACGCTCTCTGATGGCACTTTGGTGACCATAGACGCAGATGGAAGTAATGTGTTAAACCTTACAGCTGGAACTTATACAATCACTTCGGTTGTAAGTGCAGCCCCTGCTTCTTGTACAGGTACAGGTTCAGGTTCTGTTACAGTTACTGTGAATGGTCAGCCTACAGCAACTTTAACTGGTGGCGGCGCAGTGTGTGCACCTGCAACTACTGGTACTATAACCATAACTGGCTCTTCAGGTGCCATTGTTACATTATCGGATGGCACACTCGTGACTATTGAAGCTGATGGTAGTACTGATCTAAATCTTGGTGTAGGTACTTATACAATAACTAATGTAGTAAGTGCAGCACCTGGATCATGTGTAGGGTCCGGCTCAGGAAGTGCTAGTATATCTATTAATCCTCAGCCTACTGCTAGTATCAGTGGAGGCGGTGCTTTATGTGCGCCTGCAACGACTAATACTGTTACAATAAGCGGTACGCCAAATGCAGTTGTTCAACTTTCTAATGGAACTTCATTGACCATTGAAGCTGATGGAAGTAATGAAATAGCTTTGACAGCAGGTACTTATACAATACTATCTGTTACAAGTGCAGCCCCTGCTTCATGTCCTGGTACGGGCAGCGGAAGTGCTACTGTTACAATCAATCCACAGCCTACAGCAACGATTGCTGGTGGTGGTGCAGTATGTGCACCTGCCACTACAAATACAGTAACAGTGAGTGGTACACCTGGTGCAACTGTTGTACTTTCCAACGGTAACTCTATTACAATTGAAGCAGATGGAAGTAATACATTATCATTGCCCGCAGGTACTTATTCGCTTACATCGGTTACAAGCGCAGCACCTGCTTCTTGTGCAGGTACTGTGAGTGGCAGTGTTACTATTACGATCAATGCACAGCCTTCTGCGATGATTGCTGGGGGTGGTGATATATGTGCTCCTGATACAACAAATACTGTAACAATAAGTGGCACTCCAGGTGCTATTGTAGTACTATCTAACGGCAGCTCAATCACTATTGAGGCCGATGGAAGCAATACAGTTTCATTAGCAGCTGGTACCTATACCTTAACATCAGTTACAAGTGCCGCTCCTGCTTCTTGTCCCGGAACTGTAAGTGGTAGTGCAACAATCTCAATTCTTGCACAGGCTACAGCCCTACTAAGTGGTACAGTTGAAGTATGCTTAGGTGCCACTGGTTCAATATCCTTAAGCGGTACAGCAGGGAGCAATGTTACTTTATCTAATGGTTCTACTTATACAATTGAAGCGGATGGCAATAACAGCCTTTTATTAGGTGCTGGAAGCTATACTATTACCTCCGTAATGGGCGCTAATGGTTGCGCCGGATTAGCTAGCGGTAGTGCTACCGTGACAGCTATATCTTGTTGTCTGCCACCAATTGCTGATGCTGGTGATGATGTTGCAACTTGTATAGGATCTCCTGTACAGTTAGGTGGTTTTCCATCAGCCGTTTCAGGTACTGGGCCATTTACTTATGCTTGGTCACCAACTATAGGATTGAATTGTACCAATTGTCCAAATCCAACTTATATGGGCAATGTAAGCACTACCTACACTTTAACAGTGACAAATGCTTGTGGTTCGGATACAGATCAAATAAGTGTAGAGGTTTTCAATGGTACGCCATTTGAACTAGGTGCAAAAATAGAGCTGTGTGCCAATGAATTCCCTTATACAATTGTGGGGCCAAGCGGATTCACTAATTATATATGGAGTGCAGGATTTAACCAACTCAGTACCTCGCAAAACTTCGTAATCAATGAAACTGGTTTTTACCAACTAATTGCTTATGATGAAAATGGTTGTACTTGGTCAGATATTATCGAGATAGCGATAGGCGCTAATTGTAATGAACCATTGACTGCTTCTATTGGTAACTACGTATGGATTGACCTCAATAATAATGGAATTCAAGACGATGGTATTAATGCCGGTGTCAATGGTATCACAGTTAACTTACTAGACGCTGATGGAAATATTATCGATTCTACAGTTACAACTGATGATGCTAATAGTAATCCCGGATATTATTATTTCGAAGTTGAACCAGGAGAATATATTGTTCAAGTTGTGCTGCCAGGAAATGCTGAATTTACGAGTATTCAAAATGGCAATTCAATTAGTGCAAATGTAAATACCAATAACAGTGATAGTAATATCGCAAACCTAGGCAATGGCACTACAAATATTATTAATGTAGGGGTAGGTCAGCATATTTATACTGTTGATATTGGAATTGCACCAGCAAGTCTTGGAAATTATGTATGGGTAGATCAAAATGCCAATGGTATTCAGGATGAAGGAAATGCTAGTGGTATCAATGGTGTTACTGTTAATCTCATGGATTCTAATGGAGTAGTAATAGCTACAACTATTACTAGTAATAACCAGAATGGTAATCCAGGATACTATAACTTTAATGTATTGCCTGGAAATTATTTTGTAGAATTCGTATTGCCTAGTGGAAGCATATTCTCACCTGTGCAAAATACAGGAGCAATGAGTGCAACAAGTAATACCTCAAATTCTGATAGCAATGTAGCGAATCCTTCTACCGGTTATTCGGGAAGTATCACTGTTAACTTAGGCGAGGATATACCTACAATTGATGCTGGTATAGTAACCAATAATAATGCTAATTTTATTGGAAATTATGTATGGCTTGATGCAAATCAGAATGGAATTCAAGATGCTAATGAGCAAGGAATACCTGGAATATTAGCAACGCTATACGATGAAGATGGGAATGTTGTGGATACAGCAATTACAGATGAAAATGGCTACTATTATTTTAGTAATCCTGGACAAGGAAACTATTTTATAGGATTTGTCTTCCCTGATAATTATAGCGTATCCTTACAGAATGCAGGAGGTGATGGTATCGATAGCGATGTGAATCCGACTACATTAACAACGGATGTCTTCTTTATAGGTACAAATCAGAATCTTAGTTTTGACCTAGGATTGTATATAGATGTAGATCCTTGTGCTAATTTCTTCGTTGATATTGAATTAAACTGTTCTACTGATCATACCAACTATGAGCTTATATTTACAATGCTTGGAGATACCGATGGTGCTGGATTTCTTATCGAATCTAATACCAATGGAAACACAATATTAGTGAATGATTTCTCTTACATTGATGGTACTTTTGATAGTCCATCAACTTATAATTATACCGTTACTTTAGCAAACAATCTTGATTGTGTGTATGAAAGTGGGGATGTGTATGTGGATTGTTTACAAACACCTATTGAGCTTGTTGATTTCAGTGGTGTGGTGAAGGAAGATCATAACTTATTAGTATGGACTACTGCAAGCGAAATCAATAATGATTATTTTATATTGTATAGATCTACAGATGGGTCTAATTTTGATCCTATTAAGATGATAGATGGAGCAGGTAATAGCAGCCAATTGATCAATTATAGTTTTACTGATATGGATGTAATGCCTGGTGTATATTATTATCGATTGGATCAAGTTGATTTTAATGGTCAGCAACGTCCTTCTAATATCATTACACTCGTAAGAAGCAATGATCATCTTAATGACCTGTCAATATATCCTATACCATCAAATGATGTTATTACTATTTCTGTTGACTTATCTGAAGCTAATGCCACGAAGTTTGTGCTAGTAGATATACTAGGAAGAGAATTAAAAACGTGGGAAGCTGAATTGATGGTAGGTGAAAATAAGCAGCAGTTGGATATCAGCAATTTGCCAATAGGAACATACTTTATCAAAACTGACTTACAAAGGAAAACTATCGTTAAAAAATTCATAAAGCAATAATTTTGGTTTTGTAGTATTGCTTAGTATTTATAATTGTCAAGCCTCATCAGAAATGATGAGGCTTTTTTTTATGTTTAAATGAGTGATGTGTTATAGAAATTATTTTCGGGTAATGACCCATTCAATGTTTTACTTCAGGATGTGAAGATTACAGTTTAATCCAAGTCAAAGTAACATCTAATATTGATATGTATTAGTTGAATTGAGATTCAATTATTTGGTGTTCTTAGACTACAATGCTTAATAAGATTTTCATTCTTGTTACAAATTTTGATAAAATTTTGAATCTATATTTTTATGATAATTCTGCATTGCTGTATTCGCGATAGGGATCGAAGCATATCATGCGCAAGCTCAGATACTTGCCACCTATGGTAAAAATAAATTCGCAAGAATTACCCCACAGCGAGGCACAAATCGAGCGATAGCGAAGATTCTTGCTTGCCATAGAAAATAAACTATTTAGCAAGTAGCGAGGACTAGTAGTAGAAAATCAAGCGTTAGCGCAGATTCTTGTTGAAAATAGAAAATATTATAATGTCGCAAGTAACCCGGGCCTGTAAGGCATCGCCATAATTGCTTTGTTTCGAGTTGTTCATTAAACCCTCGTCAGTTTAACCCAATTGTTTTTTATTCTTATGTGTTTGAGCTCACAACTTATTATTCAAATCGTATGGCCTTGAGGGGAGATATTTTAGTAACTAAAAATGTAGGTAAGATCAAGGCAAATAAGCAAAAAATGAATGCGCAAATATTGAGCAAGATGATAGATGGCCAATTAAAAAATACAGGTGCATAATCTAAATAATAGGAATCCTCAGGAAGGCTGATCAATTTGAATTTCCACTCTATGAATGAAAGGAATAATCCAATAAAATTACCAATTAATAAACCTGCTAACAATATATAAGCCGCATTCCATAAAAATATTTTTCTAATACTCCAATTAGCGCAACCCAATGTTTTTAATATACCAATCATCTTGGTTCTATCCAGTATCAATATAAGAAGTGCAGTGATCATATTGATAGCCGCGATAATTAAGAGCAAGATTATTATGATGAACTGATTGAGGTTTTGAAGGTTGATCCACTCAAAGATTGTTGGAAAATTTTCGATCATTGTAGTACTATTGATTGATGGGGGAAG
>CAYZQX010000218.1:0-7219 GCA_964480615.1 uncultured Chitinophagales bacterium
GCTCATAACCTAACAAGAATAGAATCATCACGAATAGGCTATGCAGGAATTGATTATCATAACATCATCAACTGTATAGATGGCAGCGCACTGAATAGGCCACATCAAGCTGATTTAACCATTCGAGTAGTCTGTGGCATCGCCGATCCACAACGATTTATTGATTATGTAAAATGTCATTACAAGATCAGTCGAATTGCTCAGTTTCCTGATCATCACAGTTTCTCCATAGCGGATTGGAATCATATTACTGGTGATTTGCAAGCCAATGAAATAATACTAACTACCGAGAAAGACTGGATAAGATTCCAATCTTTAGGACTTACTAGTTATCGTGATAGAATTTATTTTTTGCCTATAAAATTGGCTATTTATGAAAGCGACTATATGATTTCAAGATTTAATCTTATTTTTGACCAGTTATAGAATATGCACGCATAAAAATAGATTGGAGTTGAATAGCTTTATATTAAACATTGATTCATTATTGCAAATTGATTTACTTGAGACAGTACTTCATAAGGACTTTCTTTTTTATCTTGCGGTAGGCTTTTTAGCGGCATTAATTGATGGTGCATTAGGTATGGCTTATGGAGTAAGTTGTAATACCATGCTCTTAGGTCTTGGTGTGTCGCCTGCTGTTGCCAGTGCCAGTGTACATATAGCCAAAATATTTACTGGAGGGGTTTCAGGATTAGCGCATTGGCGCTTAGGGAATATCGAACGCAAATTGTTGTGGCAGTTAACTATCTTTGGAAGTATAGGAGGAGCTATAGGCGCATATTTTATATCTAAGCTCAACTACCCGTGGATCAAGCCGGGTGTTGCCATCTATTTGCTTTCTATGGGTGTATTAATACTCATTAGAGCCTTCAAAAAAGTATTGATTTTCAAAGATCCAAAACGCATTGAAATGCTTGCAGCATTTGGAGGGTTTATGGATAGCATAGGCGGTGGAGGCTGGGGGCCTATCGTAACTGGTTCATTATTAGGTGGCGGCAAGAAGCCAAGTATCACCATAGGTACTGTAAACAGTGCTGAATTTTTTGTTGCATTTGTATCAAGCTTAGTATTTGGATTGTTACTCAAGTTAACGAACTTAGAAGTTATCTTTGCATTAATTCTCGGTGGTATGTTAGCAGCTCCATTAGGCGCTATAGCGGTTAAGTGGATTCAGCCTCGATATGCGATGATATTAGTAGGCGTAACTATTATCGTCCTCAGCTTTAGGTTACTTTATATAAGCTTGTATTAAGCTGCTCAGTAATTTTTTTCGGGTATGTTTTTCGACTTATGTGTTTGGCTATTAGCTAAATCATACAATATTTTTCATACTATGAAGAATAAAATCTGTGACTATAAAGTGCATATAATTTCAATACTATTTTCAGTTAACTCCTAACATTATTGTCTTTATGGCGATGCCTCCGGCCCGGGCTATACAGGGCTTCGCTGACGCTCCGGTACTGGGCTGGCAGGTTGTAGGACATTATGATTATCCACTAGCAACTGGAACCTGCCAGCCCAGTACAAACCCTTTCTATCCCTATCGCTTTTGCGAATCAAGATTTACGATATTCGATTTACGACATAGAGTTATTATTACAGGAGATTTCAGTCTAGCGTCCATTAGCTAGTGTTGATTAAATAAAATGCGATTTTTGACTCTGATATTGGTGGTCAAAACTAATCGAAATTAGTTATCTAGCGGCTATTGTTTATTATCTATTTTGCATTATCCTGTGACGAGATGCAATTCATTAGTTTTGATAATCACCACCATTAAGAATATTATAGAATTGAAATAAATGCTTGCATACTTACATACTTGTGTTCCTTAATTAGGAGTTATAAACAAATGATTCAAAACCATTATTTAGAGCGATTCTAAAGTACTTGAAAGAGCCATAATATGCACTAGAAAGACTTGTTATATTGATCAAAGTAGTTTAATTTTGCAGGATCAAATTGTTGATTTTTAGAATATAATTCATGCAAAATTTTTATTTAAAAAGTCCACTTATTTGGTTCATCATAATTATTATAATTGTAAGTGGATGCAAGCCTGATGAACCCATTGACGAAAACTCCCTTGACCAAAATTTAATAAGTGAAATAAGAGCTCGATCGGCAGATGGTAGTTTAGACTTTTTTAAATTACCACTACAAGATTCTTATTCAGAACTCAATCCTGATTCCTATTATAGTGCATTGCCATCAGATCCACAGAACCCTATCACAGCGGAGAAGGTTGAACTAGGTAAAAATCTATATCACGAAACATTAATTGGAACTCAGTCAGAAATGCCTGTATGCTATCAAACCTATAGTTGTGCTTCTTGTCACCATGCTGCCGCATCATTTCAATCTGGTTTGGCACAAGGGATAGGTGATGGTGGTTATGGTTTTGGTAACAATGGAGATAATAGACAAAGGAGACCAGAATACCCAATTGATAAAGTAGATATACAGCAGTTAAAATCGCCTACTGTACTCAATTGTGCATATCAAAATTTAATGTTGTGGAATGGCCAATTTGGTGCCACAGGGTTGAATATAGGAACGGAATCTAATTGGACAGAAGGTACGCCTAAAGAAACAAATTTTATGGGCTACCAAGGCGTGGAGACCCAGGCTGTAGCTGGTCTAAAAGTACATAAGCTAGCACCTGGTCTTGAAGTACTGGAAGCTATCCCTGGCTATGTACAATTGTTTGCTAAAGCATTTCCGAACGAGCCTCCTCAGTCAAGAATAAATCAAAAAAATGTAGGGTTAGCTATTGCTGCATACGAAAGAACAATTGTAGCTAATGAAGCACCGTTTCAGAACTGGCTCAATGGCGATTATAATGCGATGAGTGATCTTGAAAAAGAAGGAGCTTTACTCTTCTTTGGCAAGGGGAATTGTGTAAGTTGTCACACTGGACCTGCATTAAATAAAATGGATTTTTACGCTTTGGGAATGAATGATTTAGTCAATGGGCAACACGGCATATTTGGCATTGATATGGAAAAACCCGACCATAAAGGGAGAGGCGGATTTACCAATCGTCAAGAAGATATGTACAAATTTAAAGTCCCTCAACTCTATAACTTAAAAGGTCAAAAATATTTGGGGCACGGCTCCCAATTTCACAGCGTGAGGGAAATCATTAACTATAAAAACAATGCAATTCCCAGTAATCCCAATGTTCCTATGGAACAGCTAGCGGAGGAATTTAAACCGCTGCACTTGAACGCCAGCGAAATAGATGCAATTACCAAGTTTATTGAGGAGGCATTGTACGATCCATACTTAGAAAGATACCTGCCTCAAGGATTGCCTTCAGGAAATTGTTTTCCTAATAATGATCAGCTATCAAGACAACAACTTGGATGTGATTGAGAATTCTATTTGATTATTAATGCTTGTTTGATGACCGATAGAGCTGGAATTAACAGCCATAGGATATTTAATTTTTTAATACCCGATATGGATGAGGTTCTGTAAGCATTGGTATCGTGAATATTAATTTGTTATAGGATGTCAGATAGGTGATAGTGGATACAAGACCCAGTTAAATTCATATAACAAATATCAAGATGGTAATCAGGAATTAATAATCTTGGGTTGTTGAAAATGCGATAGGGATTGCAGTGGATATCCTTTTAGGAGGCTATCGAGGTGATCATAGCAATGGTAAAGTTACCAGCCATAAATGCGGGAAATACACTTGGTTTCGGTAAGGACTATGCCTCCTAAAAGATAGGAACGAAAAGCCCGGGCCGGAGGCATCGCCATTATTCTAATTAATGATAATGAACAAAGTCATGAGGTACATCATACTTCAACCATAGATGCTCTATTGAATAACTTAAACAGCATAAAATTGTAAGCTAGAAAACTGGATCCTATCAAGAGTATATATACTCAAGCCATCATTGGTTTTAATGTAAAGGTAGGCAGCAAAGAGCTTTGTATTAAACTTCTATTGATGTCTGTGATGTGATGAATTAACCTCCTATTACATCAGGGCTTACACCCATATTGCTAAAACCACCATCGTGGTACAAGTTTTGCATCGTAACCATCTTGCTTAGATCGCTAAAAAGTGCGACACAATAGTTGGCACAGTCTTCAGCTGATGCATTTCCAAGTGGCGACATTTTTTGTGCATACCCAAAAAAATCATCAAATCCTTTGACACCTGAACCAGCGGTGGTATAGGTAGGTGATTGTGATATCGTATTGACTCTTACATTATTTTTTTTGCCAAAGTGATAGCCAAAACTGCGGGCTATAGATTCAAGAAGTGCCTTAGCTTCAGCCATCTCATTGTAATCGGGAAATGTCCGTTGTGCGGCTATATAAGTAAGGGCCGTAATGGATCCCCAGTCATTCATATAATCGCCTTGATAGGCTGATTGACAGAGCTTATGAAAAGATATGGCCGATATATCCAATGATTTTTGCATCCATTCATAATTGAGGTCGGTATAAGGTTTACCTTTTCTAACATTCATGGACATACCGATGCTGTGCAATATAAAATCGATCTTGCCACCGAGTTTTTCCGAGCTGACTTGAAGTAAGTTATTGAGGTCATCTACGCTCGTAGCATCAGCACCTATCACTTCAGTATTGCACATAGCAGCCAATTCATTAATCTTACCAAATCGAAGCGCAACAGGCGCATTGGTCAGCATAATTTGTGCGCCTTGTTGAAATGTTTTTAAGGCTACATGCCAAGCGATCGATTGTTCATCAAGGGCACCAAAGATGATTCCGCGCTTACCTGCTAATAGACCATTGCTCATAATCAATTTTTTATTGTGTAAAAATATAAATAAAAAAGGGAATGATTACATTCCCTTTTGATGACTTTATAAATGATTTAATTTTTATCCTCTTAATACTAATTGAGGTGGAAGGCTTCTTTCACTGCATCTACACAGTCTAATCGTTCCCAGGTGAATGTAGTTGCAGTGCCACCATCTTTTAGTGTTAATGACTGTGGGTTTCTGCCGAGGTGACCATAAGCCGCTGTTTGTAAATAGATAGGATTTTTTAATCCAAGACGATCTACGATTGCTTTAGGGCGCATATCGAAAATCGTTTTGAGGGTGGGATGTTGGTGTAGCATTGCGGCAATTTCTCCATCGGTTTTATCTACTTTAGATGTGCCATAGGTATTGACATACAATCCTACCGGTTTTGCTACGCCGATGGCATAAGCTACTTGTACAAGAATTTGATCGGCGATGCCAGCAGCAACAAGATTCTTAGCGATATGGCGGGCAGCATAGGCCGCTGAGCGATCCACCTTGCTAGGATCCTTTCCTGAGAAGGCACCTCCTCCGTGTGCTCCTTTACCACCATAAGTATCGACAATAATTTTGCGACCGGTGAGTCCCGAATCTCCGTGAGGTCCTCCGATCACAAACTTCCCAGTGGGGTTAATGTGAAAGGTGATCGAATCATTGAATAAGGCCTGAACCCTTGCTGGAAGATGTTTTTTGACCTGTGGAATCAAGAAATTTTGAATGTCTTGTTTTATTTTTTCTTGCATAGCGCGCTCAGCATCGAAATCATCGTGCTGTGTGCTAATGACAATCGTATCAATCCGCTTGGGGTTGTTATTGTCATCATATTCGATTGTTACCTGTGATTTAGCATCGGGTCTTAGGTAAGGCATTAATTTGCCTTCTTTGCGAATACCTGCAAGTTCACGGAGTAATAGATGACTTAGCTCCAATGGCAATGGCATGTAATTATCAGTTTCATTGGTGGCATAGCCGAACATCATGCCTTGGTCGCCGGCACCTTGATCATAGGGATTTTCGCGTTCTACACCTTGTAGGATATCAGGCGACTGTTCGTGCAAGGCCGATAGGATACCACAGCTCTTAGAATCGAATTGATATTCCGACTTGGTATAACCTATCTGCGCTATCACATCTCTCACAGTCTTTTGCACATCCACGTAGGCATTACTTGTTATCTCACCTGCTACTACAACTAATCCAGTTGTAACTAAAGTCTCACAAGCCACTTTGGAATTGGGGTCTTGTCTCAAAAATTCATCGAGAATGGCATCAGAAATTTGATCTGCTACTTTATCGGGATGTCCTTCTGAAACGGATTCCGATGTAAATAAATAAGGCATTTCTTTGATTTTGGTGGCAAAGGTAAGAGAATCCAATAATTTATGAAATTTCTGTTAGGATTTAAGCTGAAATGTGCAAAACTTTTGAGACGGGATCTATTTGGTATCTGCATTATTCTAGGATTATTCGTTGCCAATTGCCTATTTTTGTGCTTTAATATAAAACCTCATAATATGGAATTTACGGAGAAATATAGTGCCGAAGAGTTGGATTACTTGGGTTTGTTTCCCTTGTTAGTAGGACGTTCGATGTTGTTGATAAGCGATTCTGGCATTATAGGAACTGCTAAGGAAGCAATAGCCTTAGCTGGCATTTATTCTGAAAAAAGGCCGGATATAGTGCCTAATGCCTTGATCAATGAAGTCACCAAAATGCCAGAAGGAATCAGTGATGTAAAGGAATTGTTGATTAATAGACAGAAGAAAGTACAAGCCATCTTTGAAAAAAATGAATTGGATAATCCCGAAAAAATCAGCCAGTTCGTAGTCAAGCAAATAGGAGTATTGAGCGAGCTCTTATTGCAAAAGGAGGACATGAGTATTGGTGAATCCTATCAAAAATGGATTGTGGAAATCGCCGAAAAAATTTCTAATGCTGCTAGTGAAGGTGGATTTTTGGGCTTTGGAGGGCAGCGGGTCAGTGACCAGGAACAGCAGTTTCTCAATGAGATAAAATCTGCTTTTGGATACAATGCCTTCTATTAAAAAAAGAATTTATAGAATAGATTTCGCAATTTAGGAAAAAAGACTAATTTTGCGGCCTGATAAATTAGAAAATCGGTTCCGTAGCTCAATGGATAGAGCAACTGCCTTCTAAGCAGTAGGTTATGGGTTCGACCCCCGTCGGGACCATTTTTCTTTTTTTAGTGATAAAAATGATCTTTTTATCAGTTTATTCATCAATCTAATTTTCAAAAGCCAGCTAGCCTCGACGACTAGCTGGCTTTTTCTTTATGGTATTTTGAAATATTATCGAAATGTTTTAATGAGCTGCTTAGCGTGCTTAATCATTAAGAGGTCTTTTAGTTTGGAAGTCTAACTTTCATTTAACATCAAGAGGAAAGGTCCAGGGTA
>CAYZQX010000219.1:0-7204 GCA_964480615.1 uncultured Chitinophagales bacterium
CGGTGTGTTGTGTTTACTCACGCAACTCTGATCATCCATCGCTTTTTTTCGTGTCCTCACGAAACTCTGATAATGATGATGTATATATATGAAAATCAAAGGGGTACAGGTATCTATCCCTTGTATGATAAAGTGCAGAATAATTATTTCAGTGGTATATTTACCCAAACTATCATTACTTATTATGAAATATGTAGAAATGAAAAAGGCGATCTATACAGTGCCTGATTATAAATATCATCCTATCACTTTTAAGAGGAAAGATACTGATGAATCCATCACCATAGATTTTGTGCGGATAGAAGCAGGCAGTTTTATGATGGGGGGTGCATCTGGTTTTGATAATTCTATGCCTATCCATAAAGTAAGTATCTCTTATCCATTTTATCTAAGCAAATACTTGGTCTCTCAGGAATTATGGAAATTAATAAGTAATGAATATCCTGCTCGCGATCAAGGCTATAACAAGCCAGTAGAAACGGTCTCTTGGGAGGATATTCGTAAGTATTTTTTAGAGCCAATTCGAATTAAAGAAATAAGAGCAGACCTGATGGAAAGGGAAAGCAATTATGCATTCAGGCTTCCTACTGAGGCAGAATGGGAGTTTGCGGCAAGAGGAGGAAAGAAAAATCCACTAAACTATGCTGGTTCTGATCAGATAGAGCAAGTCGCATGGTATAATGCTAATTCTCATGGCCGGACAAAAATATCTGGCCTCAAAAGACCTAATTCGCTTGGTCTATATGATATGACTGGAAACCTCTGGGAATGGTGTCATGATGGTCTGCGGACTTACGATGCTAAAATTGCTGAAGACCCTAAAGGTCCATTCGAGATTGGCAGGAATCGAGCGTTACGCGGCGGCTCTTATTGGCGTGGTGCGGCAAGTTGTCTGGTTTCTCGTCGGACTGAGAGTCATCCTTCGGATCGGGATGACGACCTCGGCTTTCGCCTTGCTTTTGCCCCAGTTCGGAGCCTTTCCGACAATCCAAATAGCTAAAAAAAATTTGTCGGTCTGTAGCAAACAAAGGGGCTACTGGAAGTGCCCCTTTAGTGAGCGCAAGACGGAGAGCTTTTTTTAAAAAAATCATTATCTTTAAGGCCGGAATTTCTACCATAGGCAGGAATGGAGCGATGCGCGGCGGCTCTTATTGGAATGATGCGACGAATTGTCTGGTTTCTAATCGGAATGAGAATCATCCGTCGAATCAGAATGACAACCACGGCTTTCGCCTTGCTTTTGCCCCAGCTATTTGGGATGTCAGGATAGGCATACGATAATAACAGATAGATATTCTGCTCCTATTTTTTATGGGATAATTTTTTTATGACAGCAATGATGGTAATCCTGAGATGATGAAGTTTTTGCTGTCCTTTTTATCTATAAGTGAGTAAATTTATTATTTAGAACAGTGGAAAAACATCTACAACTCATCAATAAAAATCTTTATAAAGACCATCTACCTGATTTATGGAAGTTGGTAGAGGTGGAGAAAATTACTCATTTAGATATTAGCAAAAATAAGTTTGCTGGGGAAATCATTATTCCTAATTTGACGACCTTAGTCTTCCTCAATCTGAGTGATAATCAGGGTATAATTTCATCACTTATTTTAAAAGACGAATTACCGAATCTGCGATTTTTAATGGCCTCTGGATCTAATATAGAGGTCATAAACATATCAGCCACCCTTCCTTTGTTAGAAGAAATAGAAATCAGAAATTCAAAAGTAAAGAAGATATCACTGGATAAGATAGAACATAAAAAATGTCTTACCCATATAGACCTAAGAGGAAATCAACTGACCGACTTGTACTTATTTTCTGAATGGATTATAAATAATAGATTTGAATTTAATCGGCGTGAATATGGTAATCAACTAAACACCATCAGCGTACATGGCAACCCCCTCAGTACCCCACCTATGGATACCATCATCGCGGGTAAGGAAGCAGTAATAGAATATTTTAAATTATTAAAATCGGAGTTAGATGCGGGTATTGATAGTTATCAGTGCAATGATATCAAGATTGTATTGATGGGCAATAGTACTGCTGGCAAGTCCACGCTGAAAAAAATATGGGATGGTAATAAATCGGACATTGACACCACACATTGGCTAGAGATAGCTGAGATAAAGAAAGAAATAAATACTGAATTTTTTAATTTATTGGTCTATGATTTTGGTGGGCAAGACTATTATCATGAGACACATAAAGTATATTTTACTTTTGATACTTTATACATCCTCTTATGGGAAATTAAAACTAATGTGACTGAAGTATTAAAGACTACCATCAAAAAGAATGGTCAAGAGAAAGAAGAGCCTATTCAGCATTTTGAGCTCAGGTATTGGTTAGAATGTGTGAACCTGTTTGCTAAATCTACTGATGCTAAGCAAGATAATAAAGAATCATTATCTAGCCCTGGCATATCTGCTGATACAGAGAATATTACTAGTATTGAAGAATCTATTGAAAACAACGACAAGCCAACTCCTGCAAAAGTATTGAATAAAAATGATGCCCCCATCATCCTATTGCAGAATAAGAAAGGTGATGACACTACGGTGTTTTTAGATTTGGCGGAATTGGATAGGGATTATCCGATATTTGCTTCTCATAGTCTGTCCTTATTGACCCAAAAGGGATATAATCAATTTGATCAACACATACTACCAGAGGCCATAGAAAATTTTAGCAAGAATAAAAAATATCCTGGTATCTATGGGATGATTTATGAAGCAATAAAGGCTGATAGTGATCCAAACTTTATTTTATCAGATCAAGAATTGAAAGATAAGATTATAAATATTTTAGAAGGGAAGAAAGCCGAAGAGGATACTAAGGATAGTGTAAAGAAGGCATTAGATCAGTACATAAAATGGGAACTAAATACAGAATCGAGCTTACGTTCAATAAAAGCCTTTCTAAAATCCAAGGGTACATTATTGTATTTTGAGGAGATAAAGGATAAGAATTTTCTAAAGATCAAGAAACTTTCTGAGGCATTTGCCAAAGTATTAGAAGGCTTGGACAGTTCTGGTATATTTAGTGAAATTGAGGCAAAGAAAAAGCTAGGGATTGATCATCAAAGAAATATTGACTCCATTTTAGAAGTAATGGAAACATTTAAGATCATAATCAAAAGGACTGATGATACTTATTTGGCACCACAGTATCTCCCTAGGGAAAAGCCCGCATTATTGTCCATGTTCACCGATGTGATAGATCAGGCGGTATTTAGATACAGTTTTAAGCATTATATCCATCAAAATGTAGTACAAGAGTTTTATCATCTATTTTACAAGGACATCATGACTTCAAATGATAAGGGTGGGGCAGAACACCACATGTGGAGGAATGGTATCATATTACAGCGCAAAGTTGAAAATGAAGATAGGCTGAGCAGTACAGTATTAGTAGAGTTTCGTGATTATAAGCACATCTATATCAGTATGCCGATGATCAATCTGGAAAGCCAGCTATTAATGGAAGTAAAGGCGCATTTTGATAAATTGTGCAGTTCATACAATATAAGTTTACAGTTGCCTTATGGTAAAGGTTTATTTTATGATGTGAGCAAGATAGAAGAGGGTATAAAGGAGGGACATTTTTATTTTCAAGATACGGATAAGCCTGAGATATCCTTATCTGTATTTTATAGATACAATAAAATATTACCATTGAAATTGAAAAATCAAGTAAAGATATTCATCTCTTATGCAAGAGAAAATCGAGAGCAATTAGAAGACATCAAGTCAGGCTTATCAATGGCCCTGAGAAATGGGAATATACATGGGATATGGTATGATAAAATGATGGTGGCTGGCGAAGCCTGGCATCAGACCATTCAGGATCAGTTGGACGAGGCTAATGTGGTGATTGTATTGGTGAGTCGAATGTTTTTAGATAGCTCTAAGGACTATATCTGGGAAGAGGAAATTCCTAAGTTTATTAAGAATAAAGATAAAGTGGTGATTCCTATTATCTTGACTTCTTGTCAGTGGAGAGAAGTAAAGTGGTTGGCTTCTATGATTAGTGGAATGCAAGCCATAATGTATGAGGGGGGTCCAGTATTTGATGATTTGCGGATCAGTAAGGAAGTATTAATCAACCATACGGTGAATGAAATCATGAAAAGTATAAAGAAGCATCTAAATGTATAGCATCAAGAAATCCAATAATTAAATATAATCATCATGACAGAAGAAAAAATCAAGCATTTAGATTTCATACAGAATGTGATCACTCGTATGAATGGAAATAGTTTTTCGCTAAAGAACTATTGTGTCACTATCTTAGCCGCCTTAGTGGCCTTGCTTACACAGATTACGCTCTTTAGAGAGGAAGTCATTTTTGCTGGGTTGTTTATTATCTTGGTATTCTGGTATTTAGATGGCTCCTATCTCAGCTTGGAGCGATGTTATCGAGCTTTATTTAATGATGTAGTGACGGGGACTAAGAAAGATTTTGACATGAATGCCTCTAACTATGCTAAGGGTAATAATACGATTTTGCGTTCTATGTTTTCCTATACATTGATTCCATTTTATGGGATATTGATATTGGGATTAGTGGGGCTCTTGTATTATATAACGAGATCGTAAACATACCTCTACTTTGTCACATTATATGTTGATAACTTTTTCAATCTAAGTATTTGATTATTAGACATTTGTGCTTATCTTCGAGACAACAAAGGAGCTCCCAAAAATTGGAAAATATTCGCAAGGCAATGGACCCAAAACGCGTTAGGCCAAAGGCTTTCTATCGAAATCAATTAGTTTTGCGAATCTGACAAAGTAGAGATAACTCTGTTACGATAAATATATGTTTTAATGCTTTTAAAACAGGCGATAATTCATCACGACTTCTTAGAGGAAATTGAACTTCACCTATAGGCAATATATCCATTATTGCTTGTTGTTCAAATCGCTTTCTCATATCAGTATATTGGAATAAATATTGCGCGAATATGTGAATAAAAAAACAACTAAATTCAATAAAATCATTGATTTATTGCAAACATTCAAGTTAGATAAAAATACTCAAATACACTATTGTAAGGGCTTGTAGTTTTTTTGGACAGACACTATTTAGCAGCCCCTAGGAAATAAGACAAAGACTGATGCTAATGAATTATTAAACTCAGTTTTTCTTCTAATAAAAAAGCCCGCTACCAAATATTAGGAAGCGGGCTTTATATTATGGAATAATGCGGATTATTCCTTTATAAATTTCTGAATGATGGAATTGCCATTCTGCGTGATGTGCAAGAAATAAACACCATTTACCATCGTGCTGATATCCATAGATAGCTGAGAAGTTCCTATTTCTACCTCACGAGTATCATTGCTAATTTCTTTGCCCAGTACATCAAATACCTTTATGGCAACTTGACCACCATTGGTGGTATAATATGCTACATTAAGTGTAGAAGTAGCCGGTATAGGACTTATAGAAACAGTCTGACAAAAATCAGTATTGCGAATAGCTACTAGATTAGGCATTACAGTAGTAGTACCATCAAAATCAGTCTGAGATAGACGGTAATACACTAGCTCGCAGCTAGCAGCTTCATCTATAAAGCTATAAGAGTTCTGAGAATTAGTTGTTCCCTTTCATTCGATGGTAGCGATAGTTTCAAAGTTCACACCATCTTTTGATTTGCTAAGGGTGAAGAAATCATTTTCATATTCTGAAGCAGTGATCCAGTCTAGGATGTTTCCATTATCTCTAGCTGAACCTGTGAATGATATTAATGTGATAGCTGTCTTAGAGCAAGTAAGTGGCGGTCCAATAATAGATGTGGCTGGACATCCAGAAGCATCAGTAGCAGATAAGGTCCAGAAGGTTCCATCTATATAAGACACAGAAAACATCTGACCAGATTGGTAAACAGCATTCACATCACCAGTAACAAAATAAGGAGGCATACCGCCTGTGATAGTAAAATTAACTGTAGTGACACCAGAAGCTTCATCGCAGCTTATCTCACCAGTATTGATTACTATAGGAGCTATAAATTCTATCGCAGTACCCGGAGCTACTTTAGTACAAGAATCATCCAAATCAGGGAATCCGTCTCCATCATTATCAGGGCCTACTATTGCAGATACATAATATGTGCTTCCATATATAGCACCTGGTATAGAAGCAAAGTTAAATGTACCAGTGCTATTAGTAACTAGTACTGTTCCCGCGCTAGAGCCAGAAGAAGTATGAACAGCAAATCCAATTTCTCCATTCTCAGGGAATTCATCGTTTCCATCTGTAAATGTATAAGTAGCAGTGAATGAGTCACTTCCGCAAATGATGGCTTCATCATCATTCATATAAATTTCATAAGAACATTTCACACACTGTACATTCTCTTCTGAAATACTGTAACTACATCCATCTGCATCCATAACAGTCAATGTTAAGTTACTTCCATCTAAGACTTCTACGCTAAAGCTCGCACCAGCAGGTAACCCAATATCGCTATAGTCTCCAAATATTGAATATGGTGCAGTACCTCCCATGATCATATATGAAAAAGTAGAGGATCCAACGGTAGGATTACAAGAATAGCCAATCTCCTGCGCCATGAAGCTATCACAAAGATCTATAGAACAAGCTGCAAGACCTGATACGACAAGAGGTGTTTGGTTAGAACCGTCAGTAATAGTAAAGCTATATCCATTACCACAGCTTATAGCAGATGAAGTAAATGCAGAACCTGTAAAAGCACCTCCTGCAGCGCTATAAACACCATTACCTCCAGTAACATTAAAGCTTACTGTATATGTATCATTAGCTCCTAGTGTGGTGTTTAGATTAGCAAAAGCTAAAGCTGAATAGGTTCCTACACATACACAATTTGTGTTTACTGCATCATTAGAAGTATAACTATTATTGTCATTACAAGCATCATTAACATTAGCCATTAAGGCAGGACAATCATATATTGGGCCTACTGGTGTACCTACACATACACAGTTTGAATTTACCATGTCATCACTAGTGTTATTATTATCATCATCACATAAATCGCCTATGTTAGCATTTATTGCGGGACAGTCATATACTGGACCTACTGGTGTACCTACACATACACAGTTTGCATTTACCATGTCATCACTAGTATTACTATTTTCATCATCGCATAAATCGCCTATGTTAGCATTTATTGCGGGACAGTCATATACTGGACCTACTG
>CAYZQX010000220.1:0-7184 GCA_964480615.1 uncultured Chitinophagales bacterium
ATCCTACCCATTTAATATGATATACGTTGGAAAATGCATTGTCGCCTATTCGCCAAATTAGCTTAAGAGGCAAGTCAAATCGATCTTTAAATTTATTGTCCAATCCATAAGTTACTTGTGAAGGGCTGAAATCAGATAATACAAAATTAAATTTCCTTATGGATAGAGGCAATACTGTATCCATAATATTCGAAATGGGTGGAATATGAGGTCTTATTATATCTAAATCATATAAGTGTACAGTACTTTCTTGATTCTGCATATTGGGCATGACAATAGTATCTTTTGAATAGTTTAAGAAATAGTAATGGAAAAAAGGTGAATAGTTACCATACTGAACTATTTCTAACTTAAACAAAGATTCATCTGCATCATAAAGATTTATAAGTTTAGGTTTTTGTGCAAATAATGTTTCGATATATAAAACTAAAATAATAATAACTATTCTCATCCTATTAATACTTTATTAATTGTGAATAGTGGAGTAAAACTACAAAAGTCCATAATACTTTCAGTATCTATACCATTTTCTTGTGGTGGGTTGTGGATTGAGCATATCTGAATTGGGTCTGTAAGTAGATGGAGCATCGTATATTGATTATGTAAAAACTCATGGACAATTGTTCTTATGTCTGCTTCAAAAGGAGGATTATTGTAAAAAATAAAAATATTATTCTGACTGTTGTGACTAAATCCATTGAATACAATTGCTGATGGGTGCAGGTATGCCATACAATCGCCTATTACATCCTCAGTCGCAACCTCACAACTATTATTAATAAGGGTTAACAGCTGTTCATTATCCAAATGTACTTCACTCTTTTCTGGTTCCCCCAGTTAAAAAAAACATTTCCATTTAGAGCAAAATAGCTATCACAATTAGACAATTTCCTGTAAGTAATCTTTTGTTCTTTACAGCGTGTCTTCCTAGTTCGATGGAATATATTTAATTTATGAGGTGAAAGCGGTTTAAAACAATGAACACAAACACAGCCGAGCCGAAAAACTCAGACCAAATATAATACTAATTAATTGATTCTTTAATAGTGCCAGTTGCTACATTGTATTTATAAATCTTGTTTTTAGTATTATGGTCGCTATTATCCAATAGATAAGTTTTTAGGGAGTGGTGCGGCTGTATATGCGATAGTGATTGCAAGGGTTTAGTACAGGGCTGGCAGGCTGAATTCCGCTATGGGCGGGGGGGTGTGGATTAGGATGCTTTCAGCCTGCCAGCCCTGTACCGGAGCGTGAGCGCAGCCCTGAAAAGCACGGGCCTGTTCCGTAGCTTTGCGGAGGACAGGCATCGCCATAATCCACAATTTATTTTTATTTTTTATTTGAAGCTACTAACAAATCCTTACTGCTATACCTACATTGTGTCAAGTTTTAATACAGTTATGAAAGGATGGCTAGCTATTCATTATTTTGTTTTGGTGGTTGATGCTTTCGAGGTGAACAGCATCCAAATATTTATTGATGAAGTCTGCACTGAGTCCTAGCTTTTGACCTTTAGACAATGCTTTTTCCAATATCTCATTCCAGCGTTTTCCCTGTAAGATGGTGATGTTGTTTTCTTTTTTATACTGACCAATTTTGTCAGCTAATTTCATCCTTTGTCCGAGCAGATCATAGAGTTCATCATCAATCTGATTGATCTGTTCTCGCAAGGTAGCAAGTGCAGTTATAAACTCCGTCTTAGAGCTGGTTTCTGAGCGCCAAATAAGCCCATCAAGCAATGATCCAAGCACCTCTGGAGTGATCTGCTGCTTGGCATCGCTCCAGGCATTATCAGGGTCAATATGCGATTCTATCATGAGTCCATCGAAATCCAGATCGATACTTTTTTGTGCTATGTCCTGAAGATTGTCACGACGGCCACATATATGCGATGGGTCACAGATGAGCAGCATATCGGGAAAACGGCGACGCATCTCAATAGGCAGGTGCCACATAGGGGCATTGCGGTATTCGGTATTGCCAAAATGGGAGAAGCCGCGATGGATGGCACCAATATTTTTGACACCCGCATTTTGCACACGCTCGATCGCACCACACCAAAGTTCCAAATCAGGATTAATGGGATTCTTTATTAAAACAGGAATATCTACACCGCGCAAGGCATTCGCAATCTCCTGCACACTAAATGGATTTACCGTAGTCCTTGCACCTATCCAAAGGATATCCACCTCGAAATTTAAAGCATCCTCTACGTGTTTAGCTGTGGCAATTTCAACTGTGGTGGGCAAGCCTGTAGCCTTCTTAGCCTGTAACAACCAAGGCAATCCTTTTGCACCAACACCTTCAAACATCCCAGGCTTGGTACGTGGCTTCCATATACCCGCACGCAATACATTGACCCTGCCTGTGGCTGCCAGCCGAATCGCTGTGTCCAGCACCTGTGACTCAGTTTCCGCACTACAAGGTCCTGAAATGATTAAAGGGCGTTTGCGCCATACGGCTGATAGATCAATTTTAGAAAGAGACTGATTGTCCATATTTACTTACAATTTTATGGGGCTGATAGTATATTTCATATACAAGCGATTCCTACTACCAAATTCCTATACAGTTAAAAAAAAATATTCTTTACTAACACTATAAGCGATTACAAAGCCATAAATTAGTGGATTTCGCTCAAGGGTAATGATTTAAGCGACAAATATACACTGATCGTGAATAATATATTTGAGTAGCAATGATTTAATCGCAAAAAAAGCGATGATGAAAAGGAAAAAGTCAATGCGATTGATGCAGGCAAAGGTGTGTGAACACATTAAAAAATGCTTCGTCCAATACTATAATACAATTATTCTCCTATTACATCACCAGCTGCGCTCGGAAAACCCACCATAGAGCGCAGCATTTAGCTGAACCATAGGTTTAATGGTCATCAGGCTACTAGCTTATTGTAAGCCTAGCTATAAAGCCAATCATTAGCTTATCCGCATTACAATACACAAAACTACAAACCATTAACAATGAAGCGCAGCATAAAAAAATAGGATACATTTAAAATAATATGTTCAGAATAACTCGATTCAGAACAATCCGGCTATCCCCTACCCTTTCCTATTTTATCTATTAATTCGTGATTTAGTTTTTTAGTACTAAGTATTTAACCCTTTAAGATTCGCTTTATCTTGTTGGCATTGTCCACCAACTCACCGAGATATTCCCAATTGTCTTTTTCAATAGCAGACTTAAACTTTCGCAACTGAGTAATGTGTTCATTGAGCACATCGAGCACATTTTCTTTGTTCTGACGAAATATAGGCACCCACATTGCCTTATTGCTTTTTGCAAGTCTCACTGTGCTTTCAAAACCACCGCTGGCTAAGTCAAATATAGCGTTCTCTTCTTTTTCCTTTTCTAGTACGGTATTGGCTAAGGCAAAGGAGGTGATGTGTGAGATATGGCTAATATACGCTGCATGCATATCGTGTGCGGCAGCATCCATATTGATGATTCTAAAACCCAATTGGCTGTAAATCTGATCCACAATGGTAAGTGAGAAATTATCGCTATCTTTCCTATTGCATATCACTGCTACTTTACCATGAAATGGGTCACAGATAGCAGCTTGTGGTCCGCTATATTCTGTACCCCACATAGGATGTGTAGCCACAAATTGTTTGCGCTTGGGATGACTACGGATGACCGCACATATCTCCGACTTTGTACTGCCTACATCAATAACAGTTTGATGGGTAACTACATCGAGTAGTTTAGGCAATAAAGCAACAGACTTATCCACTGGTATCGCTACTAAGATGATGTCCACATCGTTAGGCAGTTGATCAACCGTGGCAATGCTATCAATGATGCCCATATCCATAGCAGCTTGTATATGGAGCTCGTTGCTGTCGATTCCTATTATGTGTGTTGCAATATCTTTTTGTTTGAGTGTGAGTGCAAATGAGCCGCCGATTAATCCCACACCTATTACAGCAATTTTCATAAATATCTCTCTTGATTTTTTTTAATAACTAATGATTCCATCATCAATCTAATCTTATTGACAAATGATAAACACCAAACATATACCTTAACGCTTAATGGATTCCAATGCCTGGATAAATTTAGGAACTGGTACACACAAACTGATTCTTATATAGCGATCACCTTCCGTACCAAATATAGAACCTGGGGTAATAAAAACACTTTTATCATACAATATTTTATCGCTAAAGCTATAAGCATCTAAGGCATTGTTAGGAATCTTAGCCCACACAAATAGACCTTCTTGATCCCTTGTGTATTCGGTTTTCAATTCATCGAGTATTTGATAAGCAATGAGTTTTCTTTCTGCATATATTTTATTAATGGATTGGTGGTAACTAGCATCTAAGGCGAGTGCTTTAATAGCAGCTAACTGCAAGGGCAAAAACATACCGCTATCCATATTAGATTTAAACTTTATTACCTCTTCCAATCTTTCTTTAGCACCGATCATCATACCTATGCGCCAGCCCGCCATCTGGTGACTTTTTGATAATGAATTGAGCTCTATAACGTGACCCATAGATGGATCCTGTGCCAGCATACTCAGCGGCTTATCGTTCAATATAAAGCTATACGGATTATCGTGAATGATTAAAATATTGTATCGCCTTGCATAAGCCACTAGCCGCTTAAATACTTCAGTACTCGCTCGCTGTCCGGTAGGCATATTGGGATAGTTTACAAACATTATTTTGGGTTCCGATTCAGCTAATTTTTCTAACTCCTTTTCATCAGGATACCAGTTATTCTTTGCATTTAAGTGATAACTCAATATGCTTGCACCAGCGATGGTGGCTGCACTGCGATAAGTAGGATAACCTGGATTAGGTATGAGTACTTTGTCACCTGCTTGTAGATAAGTCATACATATATGCATCAGTCCTTCTTTAGAACCTATCAATGGCAATACTTGTGTTTCAGGATCTACTGTCACCTCATACCAATTGGCATACCAATCAGCGATGGCTTGACGCAGCAAGTGACTGCCCTTATAAGATTGATAACTATGTGTATCCGCTCTTGTTGCGTTCTCCGCAAGTGCGTCTATTACAGTGCTGTGTGGAGGCAGGTCTGGACTACCTATTCCCAAGTTAATAATTGCCTTACCAGCCTTATTGAGTTGTTCTATCTCACGCAGTTTTTGTGAGAAATAATATTCATTGACCAAGGATAATCTATCTGCTAATTTTATCATTCCTTTATACATTTAATACAGTGACCACAATAATTTTAGCAAATGTAATTAATTCCTAATGTATCTATTCTTTTCCATTCAACTTATGTTTTCTATTTTTGGGCGATGCCTACGGCCCGGGCTTTACGTTCCTATCTTTTAGGTGGCTTATACATTACGAATATTAAGAGAATTACATGCATTAAAGGTTGGTGTGTTTACCTGATCTCATTCCCCTTCCATCGCCACCTAAAAGGATATCCACTGCAATCCCTATCGCGACAAGCGACTTACGACTACCGATTCAAGATTTACGATTGACTAACGCGATTACCGATAAACGATTTAAGATTTACGACACTGATGCTTGTTGCAGCACCTGCACTAAGTCTAGTGTCCAGTTATAGCAACTGCACTAAGTCTAGTGTCCAGTGTCTAGTTTCCGGTGTCTGCTATGTACTAAAAATACGCATCAAAGTTTTAGTAGTTGGCATAACAGCTCATCTTATTATGTAACAGCGCATAACACTGATGAATCTAAATTTTAAAACGCTTGTTTAGAATAATGGTTGATAGGAAAAGTATAATCGCTTATGCTATGTAACACAACATAACAGGGAAATTGAATATATCAATTAATTGTTACATTTGCATACCACTTAGGTAATTGAATAATATTTTAATTAAACTAAGTATAAGATAATTAATAAAAATTATACTCATGCGAGTATAAAGAATAACAAACAATAAACATTCCAAAGATAAGAAAAATACAATGACAAAAAACATCTTCCTCGCTGGTTGGGAAGTTCATTTGAATGGAGACCAACAATGTAATCATTTTATCGAAACACAAGCTACTGATAGAAAAACAGCTGAAAATGTTTGTGGCATTGAATTAGTTTTTGAAGAGAATCTATTGACACAAGCTTATTTTTGTGATCAACACATTCGAAATGTTAAGGAGTTAAAATTAGATGAACTTGGTTTGCCATTCCGAATAGTAGAAATCAATAAAATTCTACAACTAGTTGATGACTGCAAAGGAATTCACCAACTTGGAGGCGATCCTCCTAGCGATTTTCATTTTCCTGAAAATAATTGCTTGGTGCCATTTCAATACCTAGGCTATATTGATAAAGAAGATAAATATTTTGGTTGGTTACCAAATAAAGTACACTTGACTTGTCCTATTTACTTGAATATTGGGTATGTATTCTTAGATTATTCCAATCCGATGAACCCAATCCTAATCAACAGATTTGATGTTGAAAAAGCAGACACTTCCTACGGTAATGATCTCAATCATAACTCAGAGATTGTTTTTAATGCTAAAAAAATTTCATTTATAGAAATGAAAGAATTTTCAGATACAGGTCATGCAGGTATTCCAAAATGGATACAATACCCAGATATTCCAATATGCCCAATTTCAGGAAAAAAGATGAAGTTTCTATGTCAATTAAAAGGAGGTGTTAGTACCAATAGATCAAATGTAATACCTAAAGAGGAGTGGTCAAAACCATATTATGAAGCACTCAATTTTTGGGGAGATGGCGATTTGTTTATATTTTTTGAACCTAGTTCAAATGTAGCCTGCTATTTAATTCAAAACACCTAGGCTTAATATTGGGTAATACAAACAAAATTATCAACCAAACCAAGAAAAATTATTGTGTGATTTTACTAATTAGCCTATTTTGATCTGTGACTACTATGCAAATCCTAAGAATAGGTTTATTATTCATCCCAATTCTTTGTAATGCCGCAACATATATCATTTATAGAAAATTGTCCTTCCTATTATGTCTTGAAGGCATTAATTCAAGCACTCAATTCAACCATTAATCAGATTACAATAAAATAATTCCAATGGTTAATTTTATAAGGGATTATAAGCTACCTAAAATTCTATATTAATAGTGCATTAATAGAACAAGCATTTAATTAGGCTGTATTAAGTCCCATAGATTGCCATATAGATCGGCAAATACCGCAACTTTTC
>CAYZQX010000221.1:0-7174 GCA_964480615.1 uncultured Chitinophagales bacterium
GAGTCAGTGAATAAGACCGAAACGCAGTGAAGCCTGGAGCAGCCCGGGCCGCAGGCATCGCCAATATCGCATACTTATGAGTTATTTGGCAAGCCCTATTTTAGTGCGATCAATTAGTTTAAACTTGAACAATAAGAACCTATAACTTGGTCATCATTGCTGACTAGCGAAGAGAAAGACGGACTATGTTTGATGGAAGAAATGGACATTGCCGATCCTAAAATAATGAATAATTGGCGGCATTTTCTTGTTATTTGTGATATTTTGCCTATCTTTGGGCAAAAAAACAAAAATATGCTGTTGCATAACAGGATTGATAAAAGAATCCTAAAAGAAAAAATAAAAAACAACCCCGAAAGAAGACGAACCTTATCGTTCTATAAATATCAGAAAATACATAATCCTAAGTTTTTTAGAGATTATTTATTTATTCATTGGAATGAGTTAGGTGTTTTGGGTCGTACTTATGTGGCCTCTGAAGGCATCAATGCACAAATTTCAGTACCAGAAGATCGATGGGAGGCATTTTATGATGACCTCAATGATATTAGCTTCTTGCAGGGTATTCGCTTGAACTTCGCTGTGGAGGAATCTAGTCCATCTTTTTATAAATTGGCTATAAAAAATCGCCATAAGATCGTAGCAGATGGTATTGATATACCAGCTTTTGATTCATCTAACTGTGGTATTCACCTGAAGGCACAAGAATTTAATGACCTTACGAATGATCCTCGTACAATTGTAGTAGATATGCGCAATCATTACGAGTCAGAGATAGGACATTTTAGGAATGCGATAACACCTGATGTCGATACCTTTCGAGATTCTTTGCCCATCGTGGTGGACATGCTCAAGGATAAAAAAGCTGAACCTATTGTGATGTATTGTACTGGTGGCATTCGCTGTGAGAAAGCTAGTGCTTATATGAAGTTCAATGGCTTTACGAATGTATATCAGCTTGAAGGCGGAATTATAGAATATGCACATCAGGTAGAAAAGAAGGGTCTTGAGAATAAATTTATTGGCAAGAATTTTGTATTTGATGAGCGATTAGGTGAGCGAATAACTGGAGAAGTGATTAGTCAATGCCATCAGTGTGGCGAGCTTTGCGATATACATGTAAACTGTATCAATGAGGGTTGCCACTTATTATTCATACAATGTGATCATTGTGCGGAAAAATACAATCACTGTTGCAGCGATGCATGTAAGGACGATCTTGCACTTCCTGAAATCAATCGCAAAGAAAAGCGCAAGGGGGTAATGCTGGATCAAAATATATTTAAGAAAGGTCGAAGCGAAAGACTGCCATTTCAGCACCATAACCACCAGGATACATTACAACCACATTAAGTTGTTTTACTTGAGCTTACAAGCCATATTAGTGTTTGTATAGTTTTATTAATAATGAACAAATATTTTATTAATAGTAAAAAGTTGAATACAATCTAATCTATTGTATTCCGTCCTATTCAGTTGAACAATTGAAATTGATACGAATCCAAGAACTAATTTTCGTTTGCGTCGCTAAAAAAACAAAATATAAAGATGCACGCAATCGTCAATCCAAAAAACAGTTTTCATAAAATGTTTTTGTTTCTTAATGTCACTCGTAAAAATGTATAATTAAATAAAAATAGTTATCGACTTATTAGTCAATTGAATAGCGCAAAGAAAGAAAAGGGGAAAACCCCAAAATTATTAACCGTCCATTGTAAAATAGTAAATCTCCTACTGCAGTATTATGAAGCAGTAAAACAGAATGAAAAACCAAAAAAACGTCGTAAATAAAAACGTAAAAATAGAAACGCCCCCTATTGAAAATCCTGTTTTAGAAGCAGAAAAAAAGTCGGATAGCAAGAAAATAGATTACATCATCGATGCTACCAATGTATGTAGCTGGCATGTAGCCAATGTGATCAATTTAGAACATAGTAGCAATGCTTTAGGGACATTTTCCTTGCAACCATTGTTTAAGCTGATGATACATTTATTGCAAGAGGGCAATACGGTACAATGTATATTTGATGCCAATACCATCTACCATTTACATGGTGAGGAAAAGCAGATGTACAATAGTTTGTTAACTGACTACCGCGATTTTTTCTACCAGGTAATAGGCGGTATCAAGGCCGATGATTTTGTACTTAACCTAGCGAGTCGCTTCAGCAGTTCAGTAATCAGCAATGACAATTTTAATGAGTACCACACCTCCTATCCTTGGTTGCAGCGAGAGGCACGTCCTCAGCGATTGTTCAAGGGAGGCACGCCTATAATCGGTGGAGATAAATTGTTATTGATACCCGACCTATCGATCAACCTCGTGCTCGATCAGAACCCAGAAGATTTATTTAAGATGCTTACTGGATTATTGTTATCCCGCAGCAAGCGATTGGTGGGTGTGGTAAAGAGTTATGACCATAAGAATGGCAAAGGACTTATAACACATGCCAAGTCGGAGTTTAGCTTCTCTCACAAGGACATCGTTATTACTGCAGGACTAGAGATCGAGTTTTCATTAGATAAAGTCAATACACATATCGTTGCCACAGAAATCAAGGTATTGCAAAAAGAGGTGACAGCAAGTGTTGAGGAGATCGAAAAGCTGCGCAAGGAATTGGATTCCTTAAAGTCACAGAATCTAGGAGAAAAATACCATGGTGTGATTGACTGGTATGACCACATAAAAAATTATGGGGCTATAAAGCAAAAGGACAATGATGAAACGGTATTTTTCTTTGGCAATGGATTTGAGCACAAGGACATATCCCCTGAAAAAGAAATGGAAGTGATATACGAAAAGCGCATCAATAAAAAGGGACCTTATGCGGTGGATATCCGTTTAGAAACCATATCAAAATTCATAAATGGAAATGCTTCCGCTGATTTGCCAGCCACTCAAGATGAACAAAGCCAAGTCTTACAGCGCGACCTTGATAAGTTAAAAATAGAACTGAATAAGTCAGCCCTCCTCCTCGAACAGCTACAGATTGTGAACAGCGGTATCATAGAACTTACCGATGGCAAGATCGGCGTGGTGCGAGATGAAAAGACAGGCTTGAAATTTCCATTCAACCATTCTATTACACCACCTAAGGCTAAGATCACCCTAAAAGCCGAGGATAAGATACTCTTTAAGCTCAAATATGTGTCCAATAGCTGGTACGCCGTAGATCTTCAGATGGAAAAAAGCGCAGTTGTCGCGCCAGAGGCATTAAATTTGCCCGCAACGCCACTTTCGACGACTGATCCTGTAACTGTGCCAGTTGCTAGTCCAGTTCCGTCTAAAGCCTCAAAAAACTCTAGGAAGGTAAAGAAGAAAAATCAAAAGCTCAGCAATGCAAAGCAAAATAACGCAAGCGAGCTAGAGCCATCTGCCAATCTAGTAGTACCCGCCGAAGAACCAGTGGGGCCACAAGAAGCTACAGCCACCCATCAGTCTATTACCAATGTTGTCGATGCCCTCAGCAAAATGGAAACTAAAGAAACACAAGTGTTAGACGCAACCATTGAAAACAAGCCAGCAACAGCACCTTCGAAATTCAAAAAGTCAAAAACATTTTTTAAGTCTAAGGCTACCACCAACAACAATGGAACTGGCCATACGAATAATGCCAATGCCAATTCTGCTATCAAAAAGATAACAGAGCAAAAGGGCAAGAAAACCAATTTGGTAAAACCAACACTCAATGGTGCAAAAAAATAGGGATACCGCCTCCGCTGTTTTGACTGAAACAATGCGTAATGGATGATTGAATAGTATTATTCAACATCGTAAAGCTTTATTATTACCACCGATGGTTTTGGAGGTCTAAACCCATTTGTATTTTTGCACTTACAATAACGAGATTATGAAAATAATATTTATGGGTACCCCCGATTTTGCAGTCGGGATACTGGACAATATCGTAAAAAATGGCTATGAAGTTGTAGCCGTAGTCACCGCCTTAGATAAGCCTGCTGGACGCGGTATGAAAATGCACTATTCTGCAGTAAAGGAATACGCCCTCCAAGCCGATATTCCGATTCTACAGCCCGCCAACTTAAAAAGTGAATCATTCATAGATGAACTAAAGGCCTTCCAACCAGACTTATTTATCGTGGTTGCTTTTCGTATGTTGCCATTTCAAGTATTCAGCTTGCCACCTAGGGGCTGTTTTAATCTGCACGCTTCATTGCTGCCCGCATATCGTGGCGCAGCACCTATCAACTGGGCCATCATAAATGGGGAAAAAGAAACAGGAGTGACCACCTTTTTTATCGAGAAGGAAATAGATACAGGGAAAATAATTTTACAGCAAAAGCTTGAAATACCAGAACATTGTACTGCTGGAATATTGCACGATGAACTGATGAAAATAGGTGCTGACTTAGTAGTAAAATCCATCGAACTTATTAATACCCCCACTTTCAATCCTATTCCACAACCATTTGATGGGGATTGGCCAAAGGCACCAAAAATATTTCCACAAGATTGTGAGATTAACTGGCAAAAAAATTCGGATAGCATTATACAATTTATTAAAGGGCTTTCGCCTCATCCAGGAGCTTATACTTTTATCGATGGCAAAAGATTAAAAATATTCAATGCTACAAAGAGCATCAGCAAAGTCTTATCACAGCCTGGGGTCTATCAGAGCGATCGAAAAAATTACCTCTTCTTTGGCACAGCGCAAGGAAATATTGCCATAACTGAATTGCAATTGGAAGGAAAAAAGCGGATGACCATTGATGAATTTTTGCGAGGAAATAACCTCCCTAAGAAAGAAGAACAAGACCCACCCAATCATCTTCAGTGACCAATTTAGTTGAGGAATTATCAGGATGGGGGAAAAGACCGATAATTACAGCTTATGCTAGATTCCTGTACACAACCTGACCTGTATTTTGAAAGCCATATCTAGCCATCACAATACAGCATTTCTTTCACACAAAAAAAGATAAAATTAGACCTTGAACTTTCTTTCACATTATTACCTATTGCCACCTGCCGCTGATCCTTTAATGGTGATGGGCAATTCATTGCCCGACTTACTGCATTTGCGATCTGGTTATAGATTGCGAAAGCGAAACCGCTTGCATATTGATCATCACGATGCCATTGAAATGGGTATTCAATATCATATCGCTACTGACCATGTCTTTCACCAATCGGATTATTTCGAGCGATGGCAAGATCTTTTAGCATTAAAACTAAAAGCAAGGAAACTTAATTCGATTCCTAAATATTTGCCATTTTACATACACGTATGGGTTGAAATGTGCATTGATAAGTGTTTGCTAGCAAGACATCCCATGCTGGCCAGTGACTATTATCTTAAGCTCGCACAGGTATCCTCAGACCAGCTACACCATTGGTGGATTACCCAGGAGTTTGATGAATCGGAATACGACAGTTTCTGGGATGCCTATCAAGCATTTATTGAAAGAAAATTTTTGACAAGTTATTCCTCTTCACAGGGATTTGCTTCAGCCATTAGGGCTTTTGCCAGCCGCATACACAAGTATGAAATCAATGAGTTAGATTTGAATTTTCTGCTCACTTGCTGTGATGAGTTGCTTGTTAAAATTGATGATGAATGGAATGAATTTTGGAATTATTTGACCACTGATATCTCATTGCATATAGAGTTGGAGCACAAAGCTGATGAACTCAAGTCATAAGGGCTAATACTTAGTTCTTGGCGGATGTCAAGATTGAGTACACATTTTAATAAAGATTAAAAAGAATTATTACCTATAAGACAATTAGCTACTAGTTTACATGATGATTATTGAACATTCCTATATCTATGTTTGTATATTTAGCGTATGAGTAGTTACAATATTTATTTGGGCATCACCCTGCGGCATTAGGTTTTCAATTATTGATTGCTTTTTCCTCCTAGTATTTTATTACTAACAAAAGCTTGTGTGCCGCAGGGTCGGGCTGTACGAGACTTCGCTTGCGCTTCGGCCCTCCGTTGCACTGTGGGCAGCCGCCGCAGGCGGCTTCTCTACCATCCCTGATGCAACTATTGCCCTATGCGAGCAGCATTAAGATATTCAAGGGCATTAATTGTTTTTTCATTAACTTTATCACTCAATATTAACTGATGATAAGATTATTTCGCCACCATTGCAATTTCAGAACATATAAGCGAGTACTATTAATGGTATGTATAATTACAATGCTAATACCATTATCTTTTTATGCCCAGCCCGATCTCTTCGGCCCACAAATAGAACTTACTATTACTACTGATGGTGCTTCTTCAGTCTATGCGACCGACCTCGATGGGGATGGTGATCAAGATTTGCTTTATACATCTGCAGGAGATGATAAAATCACGTGGTATGAAAATGAAGGAGATGGAAATTTTGGAGCGCAAAATATCATCAGTAACCAAGCTAATGGGGCAAGATCTGTCTATACTTCCGACCTCGATGGAGATGGGGATCAAGATGTGCTTTCTGCATCCTACAGTGATGATAAAATAGCTTGGTATGAAAATGAGGGATATGGAAATTTTGGAGCCCAAAATATCATCAGTACACAAGCTGATGGTGCTTCTTCAGTCTATGCGACCGACCTCGATGGAGATGGAGATCAAGATGTGCTTTCTGCATCTTATAATGATGATAATATCGCTTGGTATGAAAATGAAGGAGGTGGAAATTTTAGTGGGCAGAATGTTATTAGTATTCAAGTTGAGGGTGCAAGATCAGTTTATGCCACCGATCTTGATGGGGATGGGGATCAGGATGTTATTTCTGCTTCAGAATATGATGATAAAATCGCTTGGTATGAAAATAATGGAGATGGAAATTTTGGTGAGCAAAGTAGTATCAGTACCCAAGCAAATTTAGCTAGATCAGTCTTTGCCACCGACCTCGATGGAGATGGGGATCAAGATGTGCTTTCTGCATCTTACAATGATGATAAAATTGCTTGGTACGAAAATGATGGAAGTGGAAATTTTGGTGAACAGAATGGTATTAGTATTCAAGCTGATGGTGCTAATTCAGTATTTGCCACCGACCTCGATGGAGATGGGGATCGAGATGTGCTTTCTGCATCTGGTTTTGATGATAAAATAGCTTGGTATGAAAATTATGGAAATGGTAATTTTGGTGGGCAAAATATCATCAGTACACAAGCTGATTATGCTTATTCAGTCTATGTCAGCGACCT
>CAYZQX010000222.1:0-7154 GCA_964480615.1 uncultured Chitinophagales bacterium
TGGTAACACATGAAAGAGGTAGATTATTAGAGGAAACGCATTATTATCCGTTTGGGTTAACAATGGCGGGTATCAGCTCCAAAGCACTGGCCTTCGGGAAAGCAAATAATTACAAGTACAACGGGAAAGAGAAACAGGAAAAGGAATTTAGTGACGGAAGTGGTTTAGAATGGAGCGACTTTGGAGCAAGGATGTACGATGCACAAATAGGAAGGTGGTTCAACATAGACCCGTTAGCAGACAAAATGCGTAGGCACTCTCCTTACAATTTTGCTTTTGATAACCCGATACGATTTATAGACCCTGATGGGATGGGGCCAACTGATGTAAATATAAATGGTACTGAACGACAAAAAGCATTTGACCAGTTGCAGGCATCAGTGAAAGGCCAACTTACCCTTTCTATGGATGATAAAGGAAATGTAACATACAAGCAGGAAAGCGGTAAGCTGTCTAAAGATGCAAGCCAGTTGGTAAAAGCAATTGATGACCATAGTGTTGTGGTAAATGTAAACACATCATCATCAAATAAAGCGCCTAATGGAGGGTTAATGATTGGGGGCTCGTTTATGGGGAATACCGTAACAGCAGACCCTAAAGGCAATACGGTTGTTGCTGAGCAGTCAGTCAATCCAGACAATACAGCGAAAATGAGCGATGCGGTTGGTAAACCGGGTAAACAAATGCTTCATGAAGTTACAGAAGCATATCAAGGGGCATTAATCTCTCAGAAGTCCGGAGTGTCATCACCTGAGTCAGGGGGTGAAGGTTCTGTTTATCCTACTGCACATAAAAAAGCAACTCCAGGCATAACTGTTTATACTAATTATTATGATGGCGCAGGAAAATTGCTGGAGTTTAATGATGATGGAAGTCCTCCTGCGGATTATAAGAAACGAGAATGGTATGTTCCGGGTAAAAAAGGAAACAAGGTTGTTATTTTAACTTATCCAGAATGAAATCTATTTATTATTTGATATTACTTTTTTTAGCTTCTTGTTCTTATAATAAGAAATTAAATAAAGAGGTTGGGAGTGGTAAAGACTACTATTATATTACGAAAATCAAAACGATTGGAAACTGGTATGTGATTTATGCAACAAAGGGCGATAGTACTTATAAAATAGTTAGCAAAATTCAGCAGAACCAGCCCAAATCATGCAGAGTTCGCAAAGGCCGTTATTATGCTATAGAATTACACTGGATATTAGAAAAAGAATCGCCTAAAGTGTCAAATTATGCAGATGTTGCTTGTTATAACTATGACCCGAGAACAACAATATGCATAGAGCCAGAGAAGGGAATCTATAAGCTATATAATACTCCTGATATTAAAGGCCTTTGTTATCTTAAAGAGTAATTTGTTCCTGAATCTCGTTGTGATTAGTGTTTTTCACCCTTGTTGGTCTTCCCGAATCGTTGAGCGGCCTTTGTTGTGTGTTGTGTGCAGCCCTTGGTGTGACTGGTAAAAACACCAACAAACGAACTGAGGAAACCACTTTCTTCAATCCATGTAATGTGTCAAAAATGTGGGAATAAATACAGAAACTAAGATAAGGATTTCCTAAAGCATCTGCTGTTGGTCTCTTGCCAAGGCTGCAGCACCCACACACCAGACACAATTTATCTGCCGAAGACATGACAGCGGCGTGATGCTTTTACGGAACACCAACAAAGGCAAAAAAATAAGGACATCGTGTTGGGGTATTCAATAGGTAGTTACAAAAAGAAAAAAGATAGTTCAGCAATACACTTAAGGATTAACGAAAGGGATACCACTTTTAGATATCCCCTTTTTAAAGTTGATAGTATTTTATTTGGCTTAACCGGGAGTAAAAAATTTTATATTATTACGAACCATGATAGAAATGCGTGGGTAATTGATTGATAAACTTTTTTCCAATACTGCTTTAACACTACCCGGCTATTATTTTAGAATAAAATCAAAATATGTTTTAGTATGCAATATTGAATGAAGTTCAGAAATACTATAAACAATTAGAATATACTTTTCAGATTCAAATACCGAATTAATGTTAAATATTTTTTTTCTTGACCTCTCTCTTTTCTCAGAATCCAACCGCCAATATGAGGACTTTAGAACAAGACGTGAGTTGTTTAAGTTGTTGACAGCAAGAGAATCTGTTCTTAATGAGAGGACACTCATTTCTTGAATTAAACTGTCTAATTTATTATTATAACTTACTTCATAATGTGAGTACTCAATAATATTGTCTCTTAGTTTATAGAAATCTTCTTTTGAAATAACTCTACTTGAACCAAAACTGTATGAGCAATAATATCTCTTATCAATAGCCTTCATGTTATTAGATGAAATAATCCTATTAATGTTTTCGTAATCCTCCTTGCTAATTCTATATTTCAACTCAGAAGTTTCAGACTTTGCGCAAGAGGTATCAATATAGACATTCCCATAAATGGAATTTACTCTTTTATATAATTCCAATACTTCGCTTTGAACATCTTTGTATGAATGCTGAGCACTCGCATTAAATGAATAGAAAAAAAATAAGAAAATAATTTTTTGCATAAAAAATTTCATTTAGACTTTACATATGGGCCAAACCTTGCTGAATTTTTCACCATTTCAACAAATTCCGGGTCAAGAGTCCTGTTTGCTGTATCCCAATAAGATATTTGCCTATATGAACCAGAATACCTTGTAATAGGTGCCTTTCCATTTAAAATCCGATAATCTATATCTGATCCTCTATGCCCAGTGATAGCAATTGGGACCTGACCAGATTTCTTGGAACTAAATGGCAAATCGCCATTTTGCAAATAATCATCTTGTCCTGAATTTAGTCCGTTATTTGATATCTTATCTCCAAGATGGCCATATTCATGTAAAGCGTACATAATATTTGCAATACCATGATAGTATGCCTCTTCGTCATTACCAGTTATTTTTGCCTTATACTGAGCTATCAACCCACGACCACTCATATAAATTTTATTTTCAGATATATTTTGACTTTCAATTCCTCCTTGAATATCTAATAACTCAAGTACCGGGCCTGAATCCGATGTAAGATCATGCATAATTCGATCTCTTTCTAACCCAGTAGTCCTTTGTATTTCATCTAATACATCCTTATTTTTATCTTCATTTACAAATTTTTCAATCGAATTTGTATATTCCAAAATGAACCTAGAAAATCCTGCTACATCGGATATCCCATTATCTTTTAAAAACTGACCAGAAAAAGTCACGCTAAATTTTCCATCGGGATCAATATAATTTATTGGATTATTAAATGAATAATTATAAGTTGACCAGCTATGCAGTATATCTGTCTTAGGATCAATAACATGCCACCTTCCAATCTGCACATCATACATCCTTGCACCATAGTCATACCATTCCAGGCTGCTGCCATCAGCGAATTCCTGTTCCTGTTTCTCTTTTCCGTTATACTTGTAGTTATTTGATTTTCCGAAGGCCAGTGCTTTACTACTGATGCCAGCCATTGTTAATCCAAACGGATAATAATAGGTTTTGCTGAAAATATTGTTGGCTGCTATTTTCATGGATTTTACAGGTTAATAAATTTACCTAGAAATGCGCAAAACAAGAAGAAAGTGTTACGGGTTTAAGCAACATTTTGTATTAAATTTTCTTCATCCCGCAACAGTCTGAAATAAGCCTCTTTTACCCTTGCATTCAGGAAATCCTGGACTACCACGACATACCGGTAGAACTCTTTACTACCCGGAGCATGTCCTGAAATTCGCCTTACTGAGGTCTCGTCCAGCCCCATCAGCAGCAGGGTTGTTATTGCAGTTCTGCGCATGGTATGCACTGTTATATGTTCATTAAAGCGAAGCGTATTGCCCGCAGCAGATTTTAGCTCAACCGCTTCTCCCATTCGATGCCTTATTTTTGGTACATGATAATCCCATCCGGCTTTCTTCATTAATTGTTTGATTTGAAGGTTGAGATTGGTTCCGGAGAGCCTGGGTAAAACATATCTTCCAGCTTTCCGATGGTATTTTTGCACAATTTCGACTGCATATTCAGGCAGCGGTACTTTTATTTCAACACCTGTTTTTTGTGTATGTAAAATAACATTGACGGCATCAGCAGTATGCTGCAAGTTTGTTTTTCGCAGGCTCATAAGATCCTGATAGCGGAGTGCCACCGTGCACCCAAAAACAAAAATATCTTTGGTTCTCCGAAGTGAGCGGGGAAGAGCTTGTTCAAATTCTTTATTGGTTATCAAATATTTTAATTGTGCAGGGGAAAGAATTACCGGGGTGAATTTTTCCGCAGGGATCCGGAATTTTTTATAAAATTCGCCAACAGGGTATCCTTTTTCCAGTGTGAGGTAACGGAAAAATGTTTTTATGATCTTAAAAACGGCACTTACGTACTGATCAAAATACTTTTTTTGATGATAGAGATAATGTGAAAATCGTTTAAAAAATCTTGCCCAATAATTTTTCTCCCGTTGCAATGTTTGCAGGGAGGCTTTATTGAGCAATTGAATTCGCAGAGGTTCTTCTAATGTAATTTCATATTCTTCTAATAGCTGATATGTGCACCTGTATTGAACAAGTGTTCCTTTTCGTATTTTTTTACCGGAGATCATTAATCTGCGGCCAGAGGCTGAAGCAGTAATAAATTTTCTGAATTCAGGCAACAATACCAGTTGTTTTAAGAGCTTCATTTTTTGAAATGAAGTTATTGGGTTTAGTTTGAGGTTATAAGGTCTCAGTTTTCTGAGCCGGCTACTATAAACACTTTTTCCTGTTTGTTACTCATTATGCGCAGAATAAGAATTAGTTACACACATAAGCCATATCATATTTACATCTGATAAGCATCATGCAATACTCCCGGAATTCAGCCTAATATAGCATCCTCATTGACAAGCTAAATTCCGGGTCATGTATTCACTAATTGCCCTCCTGTTTGTAGTGCCCGTTTTCATAAGTGTCTTACTGTTGGTTGTTCCAAAAACATTGGCAAAACCGCTGGTTATAACAACAGCTTTATTGCTTTCTGCTATATCAGTTTATCTTTTTATCAATTCCGAAGGCGTCTACTATTTCGGCGTTCCGGCTTATGTGAATGATATGGCGGCAGTGGCCGATATCATATTGCTTATTTTCTTTAGCTGGATCGCTATCAAAAGAAAAAGCTGGATAGTGGGATTAATGAGCCTGCTGCAACTGGGCGGTTTATTATACCTGCTCAATACTATGCCGGCGCATTACTCTTTACAATTCATGGTAGACAAACTAAGCCTTTTCATGTTCCTGCTGATCAATATCATCAGCAGTATCATTGCTGTTTATTCACTCTGCTATATTGATGAAGAAAATTGCAGCCAGTTCAGGAAAAAATATTTTCTCTCCACTATTTTTTGGTTCATCGCCGTAATGAACCTGGTTGTTTCTTCCAACAATCTCGAATACTTCTTCCTGTTCTTCGAACTCACTACGCTGGCCTCCTTCTTACTCATCGGGTTCAGAAAAGATGAAGTATCCATAAAAAATTCGTTGACCGCTTTATGGATGAACCAAATTGGCGGGCTGGCCATCCTGGCTGCTATCTTCTTTATTGATTTTAATGGTTTAGGCGAAGCTACTTTCAGTAACCTGTTGTCCAATGAAACCACTTCGGGGATATTATTGCCGCTGGCATTATTGTCTGCCGCAGCGCTGATCAAAGGTGCACAAATGCCCTTCAGCAAATGGTTGCTGGGAGCCATGGTGGCGCCAACACCGGTGAGTGCATTGCTGCATTCATCTACTATGGTAAAGATCGCACCATTCATCATCCTTCGTTTGTCACCGGCGTTAAAGGATACACCGGTAGCTAACGTTATTATTGCACTCACCGGTTTTGTTTTCATTGCTGCTGCTATCGGCGCCTTATCACAGGATAATTTCAAACGGATACTGGCTCATTCTACCATTGCCTTACTGGCACTGATGATCATGATGGCAGCAGTGGGCACACCGGTTACTATTGTGGCGTCATTGATACTGGTACTGTTTCATGGTATTTCCAAATCCATGCTCTTTCTCAATGCAGGCATTTTGGAAAAAGTATTTCACCTGAAGCAATCTTCTGATATGGATAGACTGGGAGAAACTGGTCCGTTCACCTCGCTGGTCATCACTATTGGTTTTATGTCATTGCTGCTGCCGCCATTCGGCGCTTTTATTGGTAAATGGATGAGTATTGAATCACTGGGGGCACTGGCAACCGATAAAAAGATACTGGGCGCATTGATCATGGTGGCAGTGGCAGGCGGTGGCGCTGTCTTATCGCTATTATATTTTAAAGTAATGGGATTGCTGATAGCAAGAACAGGTGAACAGGATAAAATTCATTTTGAGAGAACAGGGCCCTTTTATGCAGTTACAACCTATATCCTTATAGGATTACTGATGGCAACAGTTATCAGCCTGCCGTTTTTACTGAACCAGTATTTCGCACCTGTAGCAGGATCTGTAACAGGAACCACACTGGTGATAGTTACAGAGGGGTGGAACATGTTTATTGGCACTATCAAACTACCGCTGGTACCCATGCTGATCGCATTTCTGTTATTGCCTGTTACCATCATTACAGCCATGTTCATCCGGTTCAAAAATGTGGACAGGGCAAAAGAATATATGTGCGGCGAAAAAGTGAATTACTCTTTCTCGTCCTTTTATTTCTCCACTGACAGGGCCACACCATATTTCGCAACGGCAGGTGTCCTGTTTTTTGTGGCATTGATCATGGTGGCATTGATTTAAACTGATCGTTATGAGCAACATTTGGATTCCGATAATACTGATCATACTGGCTCCGCTGCTTGGCGGATTGGTCTATGGATTTGAACGTATCATCAGAGCAAGAATGCAAAGAAGGATCGGCCCCCCCTTATTGCAGCCGTTCTATGATTTTATAAAGCTGGCGGATAAAAGAAAAATGATCGTTCACTCTGCTCATGCATTCCTCGGCATCATGCATTTTGTTTCGCTGTGGTTTGCTTTAGCTGTATTACTGCTGGGAGGTGATCTTATACTTGTTATTTTTTTGCATTTACTTTCCACTGCTTTACTGATACTGGCTGCCTACAGCACCCGTTCTATTTTTAGTCACCTCGGTGCTAATCGTACAGCCATCAGTA
>CAYZQX010000223.1:0-7123 GCA_964480615.1 uncultured Chitinophagales bacterium
GTAATAAAAATAGACATCGTAAAGCCAATACCTCCTAAAAATCCGACACTAATTATTTTTTTCCAATTAACTTCATCGGGAAGTGCACACAAGCCCAAGCTTACTCCCACAAATGCAAATAATGTAATGCCAATGGGCTTGCCGAATACTAAGCCTAAAATTATACCCAAGCTACTGGTTTCTAGGAGTCCTGTATGCCATCCACTGTTTATGGCAATACAGGTATTCGCCATGGCAAATAGTGGCAGGATTATAAAGGCCACTGGCAAGTGTAAGAAATGTTGTAATTTGTGAGAGGGTGATGCCGAATCCCCCTTTCCAAAAGGAATGGCAAATGCTAACAACACACCTGTAATCGTAGCATGAACCCCCGAATGAAGCATAAAATACCACATAAAAAATCCACCGATAAAATAGGGAATTAGGTGGTGTACCTTGAGCCGATTGAGCAACAACAAAAATGCAAAAATGGATAAGGCTATGCCCAAGTTAAAAAGGGAGAGCGCTGATGAATAAAACACTGCTATAATGATAATAGCACCGAGGTCATCAATAATCGCAAGGGCAGTCAGAAAAACCTTGATAGATGCTGGAACTCTATTGCCTAACAAGGACAAAATGCCTATGGCAAATGCGATATCGGTAGCCATTGGTATGCCTGCCCCATCTTGTGTGGGCGTGCCGTAATTCAATGATAAATAAAAAGCAGCAGGCATGATCATACCACCTATTGCTGCAATAATGGGCAAGGATGCGTTTTTCAATTTTGAAAGCTCTCCATTGTATATCTCCCGCTCCAACTCTAGGCCAATTAATAAAAAAAATATCGTCATTAATCCATCATTAATCCAATGCGATAAGTGATGGCCTCCTATTTCATAATGCCAAAAACCAATATAGTCAAATGGCAAGTAAATATTAGCTAATAATAGGGACAGACAAGTAACAAATACCAATACCAAACCACCAGCCTTTTCATTCTCGAAAAAATTCACAAAAAATCTCGTTAACCTCATAATCTATGTCCTTTTTTTTATAAAACCTAAAGAATGTAACACACGAATGCCTGACCTAAAATCAGGTTAAGAAAATATGCTCTACTAACAATAAATACATTGTATGAATGAGTGCTTTTACAATAACTATATTTTATTCACACTATTCAATTATTATTACAAAGATAACTTAATTATCTTGATTGGCAGTGAAATCCAAACTTCGAAACACCATTCTAATGATTTACGATTCACGATCCTGATGTTTGTGGCAGTAACTACATAAAGTCCAGTGTCCATAATCCAGTGTCTAGAGTCTAGCTAATATAATTGTCACCTAATGCTACACTGATAGAAATAGCAAATCACATGTATTGTGATATGCCATATTGTGTTATTAGCGTGAGCGCTCTTTTTATCGCTGCATTTATTGCATCAGCGATAGGAATAGTGGCCTGTAAAGGCCAGCCCGAAGGGCCGCAGCGAAGCGGAGCTATGGATAGCGCGACCACTTGAAGCCGCTCGAAGAGCTAGGCTTCAAGTGGGGATGCCCAAATAAATTAACAACAACTAAATCACGCTAAATTGAAAACCAAATAATTAGAATTATTATGTAATAAAATGCGCAATAAGATAACTTAGTTGATCAATACATAAAGACAAAATATAAGCTCTATAAATTCAAGTAAAAAGTTGATTCGTCGATATACTATGGTATGTATAAACCAGCTGTTTTACAGGGGCTTACCACTTACGGATGACAAGGGCAATTAAACCTAATGATGATAAGCACAATTAAATAATAGCTTGTACAAAAATGAATTGCTTATCTTGTCACCCTAAAACGAAAGGGTTGGGATTTTTTAAGACTGATAAATCGGTGTATTGGCAGGCTACAAAGCCTTCCTTTTTTTTAGTAATCGGCTTGCTAATTTTTGGTGTGTTATTGCATTATATGGGCAATGATATTTTTTGGCCGGGATACTGGGCTATGCTTATTTTCTATACCTTTTTTTTCTTTTTGGGTGCTTATGCTGGCGCTAAGACGGATGTAGAGGATGTGGACGAGGTGATACTAGCAGGAAGGCGCATGCCTCTATGGTTAGCGATGGCTACAATGAGTGCTACATGGATTGATGGTGGCTATCTGAATGGCACAACTGAATACACTTGTTCGATGGGATTGGCATGGGTGCAAGCACCTTGGGGTTATGCGTTAAGCTTGATCGTAGGTGGCTTGTTTTTTGCTAAGAAGATGCGCAATTATGGCTACAAGACAATGCTCGATCCACTGGAGCAAAAATATGGCAGTAAGCTCACGGCGTTGCTTTCGATTCCGGCTCTGACTGGTGAAATTTTTTGGTCGGCGGCTATCCTTACTGCTTTAGGAACTACATTCGGCACAGTGATGGGATTAGACTTTAACAGTGCCATTATCGTATCGAGTGGGATAACAATTGTATATACCATCCTAGGTGGGTTATGGGCGGTGGCAATCACCGATTTCTTTCAGCTTATATTTATTTTCATAGCGATGATTATTGTGATCCCTTTTGCGCTGGATAGTGCGGGTGGCTGGGATCTTGCGTGGTCGGCTTATCAGGCAGAGAAAGGGGTTTTTAGTTCATTTTTTCCGCCGTTAGAAGGCTGGAAAACTACGGAGTGGGGATGGTATTACTGGCAGTGGTGGGATAGTGCATTTTTGCTGATTTTTGGCGGTGTGGCCTGGCAAGCTTATTTTCAAAAAGTCCTGGCCTCCAAGAATGCCAAGACGGCGATGTGGCTCTCCATTATAGCTGGTGTGGTCTGTTTTTTAGCGGCGATCCCCCCGATGATTCTCGGCGTCATTGCTGACACAGTTAATTGGGCCGATTTTGGGGCCAAATCGCCCGATCCTGCCTCGCTCACCCTACCCTACGTATTTCGCTACCTCACGCCGCCGATCGTCGCCACACTGGGCTTAGGGGCCGTAGCAGCAGCCGTGATGTCCTCAGTAGATAGTTCTTACCTCTCGGCTAGTTCTATGATCAGCTGGAATATATACCGACCACTGATAAATCCCAAGATTGGATCCCTGGCACTGAGCAAGATGATAAAGCGATTGATCGGCATCATAGGTGTTACTGCCACCGTGCTGGCATTAAAAATTAAGAGTGTGTATCAGCTATGGTTTTTTTGCAGCGATTTTGTGTATTGCATCCTTTTTCCCCAACTGGTATGTGCCTTGTTTTTTAAGCGGGCCAACTGGTATGGATCGCTGGCAGGACTGATCGTTTCTTTTAGTCTTCGCGTAGGTGGTGGTGAGCCGCTGCTGAATATACCCATCACCTTGCCCTATCCAATGATCAAGGATGGCGTGGTGTTATTTCCCTACAAGACACTAGCGATGTTAATGGGTATGCTGACAATCATGGTGATCTCGAGCCTCACCCAAAAAAGTGAACCGGGACGGCCATTAGTGAAGATGGCTTAATATAGATCTTAGACGCTGGACACTGGACCTAGCGCAGTTAATGAAACAAGCTTCAGGATAGTGAATCATTCGATAGACGATGGATACTGGACGCTAGACCTAGCGCAGTTGATGCAACAAGCATCAGGATTGCAAATTATAAATCGGTAATCATGAATCGTGTTAGCCAATCTTGAATCATACACTAGACCAAACGCAGTTTATGAAACAAGCTTCAGGATCGTGAATCGTAAATCATTCAATAGACACTAGTCATTAATTAGTTACTTCAACGAGTTTAACGATCGTGAATCGTAAATCATTCAACAGATGCTGCACTAAGTGTAGATGATGCAATAACCATAAAATTACAAATCTTTAACAGCATTAAATAAATCAAAGCAAGTTGTAATACCTATCTTTGGGAAATGATTACCACATCGATCTTTCAATTGTTCAAGATAGGGCCTGGCCCATCGAGCTCACATACGGTAGGACCTATGCGAGCGATGGATGATTTTAGAAATAGGATTATAACATTTCTCAGCACGCAAGCCACCACTATTGACCCTCAGCACCCATTACTTGCTGACAATCTTTCTATTAGGGTACAGCTATATGGCTCATTAGCTGCTACTGGTCTAGGACACGGTACCCATCGCGCCATACTAGCGGGTTTAATGGGCGAGAAACCACATACGGTGGATGCGGCCAAGATGAAAAAGTACTGGATCATCCCAGGCGAGCAACACAACATCATTCTAGGTGCTTATGAAGTAGAATTTAACGAAGACCATATCATCTACAATTATGACCCACATCCCTATCGCCATTCTAATACCTTAAAGGCTGAGCTGGTATATCATCATAAAGTCATATTAGAACAAGTTTATTACAGTGTAGGTGGCGGGTTTATAGAGACCGATACCTATGATGAGCCTAGTCAAAAGCTAGAAGCCAAGCAATTGCCTTATCCCTATAATTCCATGGATGAGTTGATTGCAATTACACTTAATAGCAAGCTAGATATCGCCGAAATATTGTATGCCAATGAGATGAGTATAAGCAATATGGATAAAGAAACCATAGATATAAAACTCAAGGAGATCATGCAAGTTATGCGTGAGAGTATAACAAGAGGGCTGAATAGTGAGGGCATCTTACCTGGGGGATTAGGGGTGGCAAGGAGAGCCAAAGAGATGTATGCTAAAGCCGAACTAATGGAAAGCAAACATCAAATGGGCAATGCCATGATGGCTAGGCTCAATGCTTATGCCCTTGCGACCTCTGAAGAAAATGCGGATGGCAATATGGTAGTCACAGCACCTACGAATGGTGCAGCAGGTATCATACCAGCATGCGTGGAATACCTTATGCGCGACTGTTTTGTTCCAGAAGAGAAAATAGGAAGAGGACTGCTCGTAGCAGCTATGATAGGTTATATTATTAAAGACAAGGCCTCCATTAGTGGTGCTGAACTCGGCTGTCAGGCAGAGGTGGGATCAGCAGCCTCTATGGGCGCAGCACTATTCAGTTACTGCTTCGATGAAGACATACAAGATATAGCAACCAGTGCTGAAATAGCATTAGAACATCACCTAGGTATGACTTGTGATCCTGTAAAAGGTCTTGTACAAGTGCCATGTATCGAACGCAATGCCACTGGTGCTGTAAAAGCATTCAATGCCTATCTACTCGCATCCGATCGACCAGGCAAACCAATCATTAGTTTTGATCAAGTCGTTGAGGTTATGCGACAAACGGGTGAAGATCTTTCCAATAAATACAAAGAGACTGCACTGGGCGGTCTTGCAAGTTATTTCGGCTGGGGCAATATGCCAGGTAGTTAAGCAAATAGAATCAGCATGCATGCAGCTACCTTAACGACCCATCTCATGCTAAGACATCACAACTAGGACAATCCTAAAATAGGTACCATGTAGGTTATATCTATTCTAGAATCATCAATAGATCTCCTCGAAAAAAATAGTGCATTATGTCTTATTTTAATCTCCTTATGGTATATAAAGATAGGAATTTTTTCTACAGCAGATAAATACTATCACAATTACACAATACATGTAAATTAATTTATGGCGATGCCTGCGGCCCGGGCTTTTCAGGGCTGCGCTGACGCTCCGGTACCGGGCTGGCAGGTTATCGAATATTTGGAATATCCCAAGAACAATAGGAACCTGCCAGCCCAGTACAAACCCTTACAATCCCTATCGCGAAAATGAAGGTAGAATTCAAGATTCAATTCCCGCATTAGATCAACCACAGTTATAAAACATTGAACTAGGTACCGCGAGCTAGGAATGATGTATCATACAGAATTTATCCACCCTTATTCATCTTCTGCTTGCACTATCCTATTTTGGGACAGTAGAATTACTTGGTTGCCATATTTCTGCCCCAGGTTTTTTACCTGTAAGCATCTCTAGTATTGAGAATAAATAATCATTTTGATTTTCACCACTCACATCAACCATCGCTTTGAAGGCATTAGTCGAAACGGTAAACAAAGAAGTTAAATCAATTTTCCACAGTCCTTCTTCTTTGTAAAAATGCACATAAAATGGGGCTTTTTGTCCGTTAACAATAAACTGGCCTTTTGCAAAATCATTTTCGATTAAGACTTCACCAATCGAATTATTAGCAACACTACTCTTGCCAACCATTCCACTTTTAATAGCATAAACCAAAAGTGAATTACTGTCAAAACTCAAGATATCATTTTTACTGGTCCTGTGTCTAATAGAAAAGACCATTAGCTTGTCTAAAATAGATAATGATTCAACTTTTGCCGAGTCAGCGGTCTTAACCAATTCGAGCATATCGCTATAATATTTCATAGTCCTACTGTCTATGTATTTAATTGCTTCTTCCCCTTTGTCATTCAGGATGGAATTTTTGTAGTTGTCGAAAGATTTTTTCACAAGTTTCTCTTGACTTTTCTGAGCATAAGTCAGTTGTACGGTAAACAAAAGGAATAATACTCCTAAAATTCTGATACTGGCTATCATTGTTGGGTGTTGTAAAAAAATATTATATAAGGTACTGGGCTTTTTGTTAGCGCAGGTTTCTAAACGCATAGTTTCAATTAATTACTATACTAATGGTTATAGTAGCACACAGCCCAAAGATTGAAGGTCAGCTTGCTTGAGGCAAAACCTGCGCTATGTTGCTCTTTCTTTTCAATTAGAAGGGCTTTCAATGATTGTCTTAAATTGTGGTATTGAAAACCGATTGTCGCTTATTAGTTCTTCTTTAAAATCTAATGCTGTTTGAACAATGTGTGTCATAAATCCTTTTTGCTCCATTTTTAGTGGTAGGCAATTTATTTTTAGCAATATCTGTTCCCAATGTCCATATTTATGATCCTTGTAAAATGAAGCATCCATTTTGAAATAGTCATTATTATACCAAAGTATCATTTGACCCATTTTTGATTTTACACTAATTGATTTACAGGGAATTCCTATAATAGTGTCTAACGATTCATTTTCCGAAATTTCAACAATCTCGTCCATATATTTTCTACTGTCAACTGTTATTGCTGTGTCTGAGTTAAGTTGCCAAGAGTATAACAACTTGTCATTATTATTGTAAGCCTGAAATCCTGTCTCCTTTCCCGCATCCATTTCTGAAATGTATTTGTCTTTTTTATAATAGT
>CAYZQX010000224.1:0-7111 GCA_964480615.1 uncultured Chitinophagales bacterium
GCCCGGGCCGCAGGCATCGCCATAATCGCAAACTTATGTGTCATTTAGCAAGTCCAATTCAATCAATCGTTAATGACCTACCATATAAACTGAAACTATACATTAATCAAGCAAGTATATCCTAAAAATTAACAGTTTCGCCTATATCTAATATCTGTAAATTTTCAGCGAGCATCGGCTCCTTTAGGAGAAGGCCTTGCAACACCTCTCTAGGCTCACCTAAGCGATCATCAGCTAAGTCAAAGGAACCATAGTGCATAGGCAAAATCTTTCGCGCACGCAAGATTTTAGCCGCTTCTAGGGCATCATTAGGAGAGGTGTGGCTACGCGCCATAAACCATTCAGGTTTATAGGCCCCCACCCCTACCATCATAAAATCCGGCGTGGGATAATGGTCGGCGATGATCTGAAAATGTTCACCCATTCCGCTATCCCCTACAAAATAGATGACAAGGTTGCTCAGCTCGATCAAGAATCCACCCCATAATCGCATATTGATATCGAACAGTCCACGTCTACACCAATGACGAGCAGGCAGATAGGTGATTTTAATTTCAGGATGTGAGAGTCTATAGGATTGATGCCAGGCGGCTTCTTGTATCTTGTCCGACTTAGTCCATTGTGCTATGAGCGATTTAAGACCCAGCCCAGTGAGAAATTCAACACGATTATTGAGGTGCTGAAGATATCGAAGACTGGCTTCATCACAATGATCGCGGTGATCGTGGGATACTAGTATATAATCAATCTTCTTAAGCATTGCCTTGTCGATAGGCAAGGCTGAAAGCCTTGCTACAAAGGGCCCAAGATTTTCCAGAACAGGGTCTATCAATATCCTAATTCCATTCCATTGCAAGAGATAGGATGCGTGCCCTAGCCATAAGATGCCATCCCTCTTATTTTCAATCCAGTGATCAGCAGTGACTACTGGCATACTGAAACTATCTTTTTTCTTGAGTGCCAATGCCTCCCTCCTCGTTGTCTGCCACCTAAGCATATCTTTATAAGTAGGTAGTATTGTAGGTTCTATATTATAATATTTACCACCACGTGTAGGAACTCCGTTGTAGCTTAGTACTTTGTGAACAGGTAGTTCTGGATTGAGAATGTATGTAAATTCTTTTTGCAATGAAAAAAAGGTGTAAAAACAATTACTTAAATGCGATGTGATCAGTGTGAAATAGGGCTGAATCCTAATACCTCATCAGAGGTGCCTATGCAGAAATTATTTCATTTCCACTTTAGGTGGCAGAACCGATTGTGACACTGGTCTTTCAAGTGTTTTATAATATACATTGGCTCTTTTTTCAGCTATCTGATCTAGCACAATCGCGATGGCACTCATGATAATAAGACCAGAACCAAATCCCTTGCCGATACTATCGAGCTCAAAAAAGAATACAAAGGCAAAGCCCAATGCCAACAAAAATATTTCTAACCACTTGATCATGAAAAAACGGCGTTTCACTTTTTTCATCCTAGGTAATTCATCGGAATTTATCTTAGCGGGATCATAAGTCAGCCAATTTTTTACGCGCTCCATATCAGCTCCTGAACGTGCGAAAATTGCACTGCCTATTCCGAGAAAAATAATCCCAAATACACATAATGGGATTGAAAATCCGATTATAAAATTAGACCAATATCGCCATGCCAGCATAGCAGCTAATAAGACAGCAATGATCCCTATAACAATAAATGCAACACTTTGTCGGCGTTCAGCATTAAAATATTTTATATAAAATTCGTTCATAATTCAATAAGCTATTCCCCAAATTTACACTTTACATATACCTCCACCCTTCGATTCTTTTCACGTCCTTCTTCAGTTGTATTTTTGTGTATGGGCTTAGTCCCTCCAAAAGCAAGGGCTTTAACCCTCGATTTCTTTATCCCATTATCCACTAAGTAATCACGTACTTTATTAACCCTCATTTCAGAAAGTTTCATAAGATAGTCCGCATTAGTACTCAGGTTATCGGTATGCCCATACAGTTCTATCTCATCGGCAGGATGTTCTTCAAGGTATTGTACTAAAATATCCATTTGAGCCCTCGCATCAGCTAGGTTTATAAAATCGGCTTTACTGGTTTGAAACAACAATTGATTGAGAATCAGGGTATCATTGCAATTAATATCTGTAACATTAGCAAGTGCCTTTTTATCCACTAATGTATCTTGTTTTTCAATAATCTCTTTACCAAAAATGAGGCGATACAATCCTTTACTTGGAACGCTAACGAGCAGTGATGTATCCGTTTCAGGTACTACTTGGCTAAACCTGCGCTCTACCATTTCAGGGTAATCATCCACTGAAAAACGCACACAATTGTGCTTGAGACTATCGTATTTTATTACCCCATTATCAGTGGCAATCCACAGCACGCCTTTTGCGCCTTCTCTTATATCATTATAGAGCACTTTGGACTGATTAGCAGGCATACATTTTAAGGGCATATAGTCCCAATCATAATCGGGATTATCGGTTTTGAGCAAGAGTGACCGACCAGTGGAGTCGCGGCCTATGAGCCAAAAATCATCGCGCACTTTCAGTATTTTTTTACAGCGATTGATTTGCTTAGTTTGGTTCCAGCTATTCTCTTTGCGGCGCTTAAAGAAAAGGCCATTTTCACGCACTACCATATATATCTTTTCATTATTAGTAATGATTTGATGTATAGGTACACGATAGTAAGCTGGCATCACTGTCGTTTCTTGATTGGCTTCATTGTATTCTATGATATCTCCTTCATCAGATCCTATCCACACCTTAGTGCCTTCCGCTGAGAGGTGTAATATCTTATCCCTCGATTGTAGGATGGTATCGGATATCGGAATCCTCGTGGTATCGAATGCAAAATTCAACTTATAAACCAATCCATTAGAAGTTCCTACAAAATAAGAATTTTTATGTTCTAAAAAGATGCTTGTAATTTCTAGCAACTGACCATCAACATCTCTTAGTTCCCACTTGTCGTAGGAGCGACCGCGTTTTATCAGAATGCCCTGTTCAGTTCCTATCCAGGTTTCATTATTTTTAGTCTGAATAATGTTCACTTCGCTAGGCTGATAGGGCAGTTCCTCTATACGTTGCGTATAGACCCGCTGGCCATAGGCCATGGATGAAACCATTGTAAAAATTATTAGTAAACTCGTACTAATAAACGCAAATAAATTATAGGATCTTTTCACTGAAAAAATATAATAGGTAGCTTTTTTTAATCTATAAAAGTATAAATAAATGATGAAAAAAAAACTTTTGTTGAAAAATATTTATTGACCCAATAACAATAATAGATTCGATTAGGTTTTCTGCGGCTTTTTTCTGGCAGCTGGGAATAGTACGTTATTGAGTATGAGTCTATAGCCAGGCGAGTTGGGATGCAAATTGAGATCCGTACCTTCCTCACCTACATAATGGCGATAATCCTCAGGGTCGTGTCCGCCGTAAAATGTCCAGAATCCCTTGCCCAATTCACCGTGTATATAGCGCGCCTCACCAAGTACTTTTGACTCACCCATTACAAGCACATCTGATTTTACCACTGGCTTTAAGAAAGCGGTCGTTTGACCCATGAATCCTTTTATAACCTTGGTATGGTTTTGACACAACATTGAAGGTACAGGATCCCACTTAGCAGAGAAATCAAAAAGAGTAAAAAAGTCCATCAGCTCTTCCACATCCCTCTTATGGCTTGGTGCGGTGGCATCAATATTAGAAAATTCATATTCTAAGGGATTCTTGCTGAGCCTAAAATCTTTGAATGCTAAAGTCTTGGAGAAATCGAGACCAGCATCCATATTAGAATTAGCACCATCACCATCGAACATGCGTTCACATATATCTTCTCCTTCAGCGGCTAATGCTATATCAAATGAGTCGGTAGCACTACACATTGCAAACATAAATCCGCCACCTATGACATAATCCTTAATTTTTTTTGCCACTGCCAGCTTCATAAGTGAAACTTTCTCATAGCCTAACTCAGCTGCTTTGGCTTCTTCATACCGCACTTGTTCTTGATACCAAGGCTGATTCTTATAGTTGCCATAAAAACGACCATACTGCCCTGTGAAATCTTCGTGGTGTACGTGTAACCAGTCATAGAGCGCAAGTTTATCACCTAGCACCTCTTCGTCGTATAACTTTTCAAATGGTATTTCGGCATATTCCAATGCGAGCGTTACTGCATCATCCCAAGGTAGATCAGGGTGGTGTGGCTTATTGCTGGGTGTATATACGGCTATCTTAGGCACCTTATCTAGCTTCACGAGATCCATATTGATTTCAGGATTTGCAATTTCAGTTAGTATATTGGTGTAAGCACCATCGGGTACCACTTCATAACTCACACCCCTAATCACACATTCCGTTTCTATAGCCTTAGCATAGTTGCAGGCGAAACTGCCACCGCGATAATTGAGTAGCCAATCGACCTCCACCGTTTTACTAAGCACCCAATAGGCCATGCCATAAGCTTTCAGATGATCTTTTTGTGTATCATCCATCGGTATAAGAACCATCGAAGCCCTCAATGAATGAAATGAGAAAAAAGCGACGATTAATAAAATCCGAATATTTATTTTCATAGGATTAGCTGGTATAACGTAAACGAGGTAAAAATAGTGCATTTAGCATCGTGCAGCATAATAATTAAATGGGATTAACGCTATTTTAGATCTCGGTGCCACCAAAAACATAGCGCAATGTCAATATAGGATTTATGGGCGAATCAGCTCTAATTTCGCAAACTCATTTGAGCTGACCGGGCTATTCCAAGCTCCGCTATCGCTTCGGTAGCTGTATAGGGTAAAATGCAATATACAGCCACCCTATACAGCTACTAAACTTTCCATATCCCTTTCGCGATAACCGCATAAGCAAATTACATTCGTCAAGGAGCAGCAGGTATAAGGCGCACATTAAATCAGCACCTATACAATAATAATTTACAGATTAAAAGTTTACTGAGAAACTCAAGCTAGGCAACACAGGCAACTGGTTTACACGCTTATAGGATATACGATCGAAGTAAAAAATATTCTCTCTATCATAGGCATTGGTAACACTTAGGTTTAGTTCAGCACTAATCTTGCGTGTAAATTGAAATTTCTTCGTCAAGCCCATATCTAATCGGTGATAAGATGGCAAGCGACCATTATCTAAATCCTGTTCATACAATATACCCAACTGTCCATTTTGATTATTAATATTAGTTTGTATGCCATTGCCAAAGTCAAGTTGTTCATAAAAACCTTGTGTCTTAGTAAATGGGAATCCAGTGCCCAAGTTCCAGCGTACACTGGCCTCCCAGCTTTTCTTTTTTCCAAATACATAAGTGACAAGCGCATTCATATTGTGGCGACGGTCATAGTGTGGCGCATATACTTGCTCACCATTATTGCGGGTAACATAACCAAGAGAATAGGCACCCCATATATAGATATTTTTGCCTTGGTACTTACACCAAAAATCCATTCCATAAGCATCTCCATCTTCCACTATGAATGTAGGATCAGAAGGAAATAGTTTGTTTCTATTAAAGTCTAATATCTGTGTAAAGTCTTTGTAATAACCTTCGATATTAGCAGTAAGGTTTTTATTGATATCCATTTCCAATCCAGCTACGCCATGCCATGCGATCTGTAAATTTGTTTTAGCTTCATTGCCATCATAATCTTCGATAGAACCTTCAGGTGCGGATAGATAGCCATTGAAAAGATTGACTACATCCCTATCCGACTTTGTGCTCAAGAAATTTTGCGCATACTTACCACCAGCGAGTTTCACTCTGAGATTCTCAGTGAGATTGTACTTAATTCCTAAGCGCGGCTGTAGTTGTACTGCTGACAGTGAAGAGTAATAATCGGCACGCACTGATGGTTCTAGGATAAGTCGTCCTAGCTCTAACTTATCGACAAAATAAAAGCCTATCTCCGTACTATTCTGGAATTCTTCGATATTGAGGTTTAGCGCATTGAAGAAAGAAAGGCTGGTATTATAACCACCTACATCAAATCCATATTTTATACTACCATTCTTTAGGAAATAACTGAAGTTCAATCCTATATTAAATCCCCCAATACTGCTCTTACTGGGTTTACCACCATCTACAGTAAGCTCAGTATCATAAGTGCTATAAGCCATATTACCACCTAATATTACTTTGGCTTGATTAGGTACAACCACAAAATTAGCACCACCACCATAGCTTACCCAGTTAAAATCAGCTAAATCGAAATTTACATTATCCGAATTAGAATATCCAAAAATGCTACCCTTGCTTCCCCCATAAGAACTAAAATTGATCTTGCCAAAAAAATCGGTGAAATTATAGGGCAATCCCTTCTCATCAACATACTCATATAAAGACTTGGATGTGCGATCGAGGAATGATTTTTTTACACTGAAAAGGTAAGCGATGGATGAATGCCCAGGCTTTTCTTTTTTTATAGGTCCTTCCAGATTCAGTTTAGCGAGGAATGGACTTCCTGTAATTTTGCCTTGCATTTCTTTCTTATTGCCATCCTTCATCGTAACATCCACCACTGCTGAAATACGTCCTCCGTAAGAGGCATTAAATCCACCAGTAATAACATCTACATTGCGAATTAAATCCGTATCGAATACCGAGAAGAAACCAATGGAGTGATAGGGATTATAGATGGTAAGTCCATCCATTAATATCCTTGTTTGTATAGGCGCTCCCCCTCTTATATAGAGCTGTCCGCCCTGATCACCAGTGGAAGTTATACCAGGCAATATTTGCAAATACTGTGCAAGATCAGGTGTTCCTCCAATGGATGGCAATTGATTTATTTGCTTTGCAGTAAGCTTAATTGCGGAGGCTTGAATCTCAGTTTTCTTTTCTTCTTTTTCAGCTACAATTTCTACGATATCTAAGTTGATGCTCGCTTTTTTGAGTATAATTTTATGATTGAGAATTTGCTCCTTTACTTCAACAGTTGCGGTGTATTCTTCATAGCCCATATAACTACATTTTAAGGTATAAGTCCCTAATGGTATCCTATTAATAGAATAAAAACCATTATTATCAGTAGTAGAACCAAAGCTTGTACCTTCCAATTGTACTGAAGTAAATACAATGGG
>CAYZQX010000225.1:0-7081 GCA_964480615.1 uncultured Chitinophagales bacterium
GCATATATAGGCAGTTAAGTGCATTGCGATCTATCAATGACAAAGATTAATCTTATTTCAAGAGATTGAATTAAAATATACAGAATAACCTCTTAAGACCAATAACACAATAATTGGATCACATGGTCAATTAGCATAAAACTGAGAAGCAAAACAAACACTTGAAATTTATTCAGGCAACATAGCAAAATATAAGAATGCGCTAAACCAACATTATTACTATTAGCAGCATTTGCCTCCGGGAGTGCAACATGCAGTTAATGCTTGCTTTAATTGCTCAGGACTTGGAATCCCACAATTATCGGTGGCCAAACAAGCTGTTTTCTTTCCCATCAAAACAAAATTGGGCGCATTAAACTCAAGCTGGTATTTTCCTATTGTATCATTTTGATATTCCACATCTATTTCAAAATCACCGATACTCAATTTCTGCTCTGAAAGCTCAATGATTTTTAAGAGTTTAGCAGGCTCTAACCTATGCCAGATGTCGATACTTTCCCACAACTGCAGGGATATTACTTGCTCTTCTCGTATCACGCCCCCACAATCAATAAATCGCTTATCGACTTGACCCACTTCAGTAATGTGAAAGTGCTTTGGTATGGAACTACCATTTGGCAATACAAAATTTAACTCATCGACACTTAGCAAGTGTGTTTTAAAATCCGATAATTTCATTGGTAATGAATTTTATAATGAATAATAATAATTAATATTAACAACAAGATTTATTCTTGATCTTAATGGATATCTTTGAAAAATAATGAATGAGTTCATCCATTGTTTGATCATTAATGCAATAACATATCGCATTGCCCTCGATACTGCCCTTTATAAGACCTACTTGTTTTAATTCCTTGAGATGCTGAGATATCGTAGGTTGTGCAAGCGGCAATTTGTTTACTATGTCGCCACATATACAAGAATCTACACTCATTATATATTCCAAAATCGCAATCCTTGCGGGATGTGCTAATGCCTTGGCTAGATTGGCAATCTTATTTTGCTTAGTAGAAAAACTTGCTGATTTACTCGCACCCATTATACGATCTATATTTTTATATCGCAATATTACGATATTGTAATATACTTTGCAATAGTCTGGTAAAATATTTATGAAAAATGTCATTTTTTTAACATTCGATAGCACCAATTACTTGCTCAGGAGAAACAATCCAGGCCGAACCTATCCTAAATAGGCTATCCATTAATAGTATGCTAAAGGCTATCCTATTCTAAAAATATGGAAAATACCTAATAAAAAGAGGGAATCCATTGCGGTACTAGTTAACATAAATCAATAAAACAAAACACTATTGTAGTAGAATACAAATTTTGCTAATTTTGGATAAAAATAACACAAAACAAGAGCAATGAATCCTATCTATATGATTTTTGTAATTCCACTTTTTTTCCTCTCCATAGCTGTAGAATATTTTATTGCTAAGCGCAAAAGCAAAGCTGTTTACAGGCTTTCAGATACCATCACGAATCTAAATATAGGCATAGGCAATCAAGCATTTTCACTTGTCTTTAAGGGATTGATAGGCGGCGTATTTATATATGTATATGATGAATTTCGGCTATTGGATCAAGCCATAAGTGTAGGTTCATTACTGTTATGTGTGGTACTATTTGACTTCTTATTTTATTGGGCACACCGCTGGAGCCATGAGGTCAATTTTCTATGGGCCGCACATGTCGTACACCATCAGAGCGAAGATTACAATTTAGGTGTTGCACTCCGACAGTCTTGGTTTCACAATTTACTGGCATTCTTTATATTTCTGCCTATACCATTACTCGGCTTCCGTCCCGAGGTATTTTTCCCTGCTGCGGGCATACACACCTTATACCAGTTCTGGATACATACTAAACTCGTAAATAAGCTTCCTAACTGGATTGAATATATTATGAATACGCCATCCCATCATCGAGTTCACCACGGTAGAAATATTAAGTATCTAGATAAAAACCATGGAGGTATATTTATTATATGGGATCGGCTTTTTGGCACATTTCAAGAGGAGATCGAAGAGCCTATATATGGCATTACCGTTCCACTCAATAGCTATAATCCCTTATGGTCAAATGTGGAATACTTTGACACAATGCTCAAACAAGCGAAACAAACAAATAATACCCTTGACAAACTGCATACCCTTGTAGCGAAGCCAGGGTGGAGACCTGCTGAATTAGGTGGCTATATACCACCTGATGAACCATCCCCTGATACGATAAAATATGATACGAATACCCAACCTGCAAAGTCAAAATATGTACTTGCTCAATTTATACTTATAGTACTCGCACTGATTGCCTATATGCTGTATTTCGATGAGCTCACAGTATTTTTTCAACTGATTTTTTTAATCATCTTAATAACTAGCACCGTCATCTGTGGTGCTATATTTGAAAATAAATCTTGGGTAAAAAATGCTGAGATTATTAGGCTATTGATCGTTGCCATCAGTCTTAATGGCCTATATGTATTGTATTTCTCAAACTGGTTCATTACGATGCTCATTTGTTCTACCCTATTGCTTGCGGTATTTATAGTATGGCTTCATATAAGCTGGAAAAAAGACTGGCTACTTCTCAACTAATTATATCCTGAGCCACATAATATCAAGATCAAATAGCCCAATAGTGGATAGTGGACAATGGACTCTAGACACTAGACTTAGAGTAGTTGTTATAACTAGACTTTGGACTCAAGATACTGGACTCAAGCTTAGTGCAGTTGTTGTATCTAACCTCAGTATCGTAACTCCTAAATCGCTTGAACTAGACTCTAGACACTAGATATTGGACATTAGACTTTAAGTAGTTACTGTCACAAACAATATGGTCGAAAATCAATTAATAAACCTAGTGCAGTTGCTTCAACTAGATTCAATGTCATATTTCGTAAATCGTTAATCGAAAATCGTCAAAAGCGATAGGGATAGCAGGGGTTTGTACTGAACTGGCGGGATTTCGGTTGCTTTGATTTAATTATATAGAAATCCTGCCAGTTCAGTACCGGAGCGAAGCGCAGCCCCGAATAGCCCGGGCCGGAGGCATCGCCATCATGTGTTTGAATAATGCTATTAAGTAGAAATCAATGCGATATATAAAATAAAATTTAGCTTTGCAGCAAAAAATATTTTTATGAACGAATATGCATTATTGATTGATAAAATATGGGAGGATAGAAGTTTGTTATCAGCCGAATCGAATAGAGCAATCATTAAAAAAGTTATTGAAGCCTTAGATGCAGGCTTAATTAGAGTTGCAGAATTGATCAATGGTAATTGGGTTGTAAATGAGTGGATAAAAAAAGCTGTAATCCTCTATTTCCCAATCAGTGAGATGCAAACAATACATAGTGGTGCATTTGAATTTCACGATAAGATACCATTAAAAAATAATTTTGCGGAACTAGGTGTTCGTGTGGTACCACAGGCACTTGCTCGCTATGGATCTTATCTCGCTAAGGGAGTCATACTCATGCCCAGTTATGTGAATATAGGTGCTTATGTAGATGAAGGTACGATGGTGGATACTTGGGCAACTGTAGGCTCTTGTGCTCAAATAGGCAAACATGTACATCTCAGCGGTGGCGTAGGAATAGGGGGTGTATTAGAACCTGTACAGGCAGCACCTGTGATTATTGAAGATGGCGCATTTATAGGCAGTCGATGCATAGTAGTAGAAGGTGTAAGAGTAGGCAAAGAGGCTGTACTAGGTGCTAATGTAGTTCTGACTATGAGTACTAAAATAATAGATGTAACAGGTACAGAACCTATCTATTATAATGGTTATATTCCAGAACGATCTGTTGTAATTCCAGGTGGTTATAATAAGCAGTTTACTGCTGGGGAATATCAAGTAGCATGTGCACTCATCATAGGCAAGCGCAAAGAATCAACCGATAAAAAAACATCACTTAATGATGCACTAAGAGATTACAATGTGGCGATCTAATTGCTTGCAATGAGGACACAGAATCATAACTAGCTTACCAATAAATTACAGCCACGTATATCACTGTGATCTATACGCCCTTGAATAACAAATCGCCCATCCTCATATACCTTTCCTATATCAGCGGTCTCTATGAAGGGGCAAGAATATATATTCGCAAAGTCAATGATTCTTATAATACCTGATTGGCCTTCGGGTGCTAGGCTATAAGGATCATATATATCTCGAGCAATTACTTTCATCCAGTTAGGACAAGTAAAGTGTATTCCATCCAAGGCAAATGCTTGAGACAATAACTCCGTCATTCCATACTCAGAGTGAATGCTGACACCTGGCAATTGCGCATATAAGAGGCTGTGAAGTTCTTCTTTTACGATCTCTTTGCGGCGGCCTTTCATACCACCAGTTTCCATTATTATTAAGTTATTAAACTGCTTGATAGTGGTGGCGGCTGACCAGTCCAATAATGCAAAACTAACACCCCACAACATTATCTTTTTATTAGTAGCTTGCAGTGCTAGTAATTGATCATCTAATGCTTTATAATCATATAGAAAAAAATATTCTTCCGCTTGATAGGATAACTTCATTAATGTCTTTACCATATAGATCAATGAAGCATGTGGCCTTTCGATATAGGTCGGCAATAAGCCAATAAATATATAGTCTTCGACTGGTCCATATTGCTGTATAAATCCCAGCGCTATACTTTGGTCATAGATGGAAAGGTCATGGATATAATGTCTGCCTGGCTGTATCGGTATTGAGGACAAGTGTTCGGTAGTGGCGGAAATAAGATTTCTATTAGCAGTGGTGCCACTGGTTTCAAAATAGGTAGTAGGTGATGCATGTGCAGTAGTGACAATATGGTCTTTAAAAAACTGTACAGGAAGATAGGGCAATGTGGCGTAGTCAAGGTTAGTCTTGGATCTATGTGTAATAAATTTTTGGTAGATAGGATTATTAGCACATTGAAACTCAAATAATTCCATGGTGAACTCCCAAAAATCACTATTTTGAGCAAGCCAAATTTTTTCTTCCAATTGATTACACTTCTCCATCAATTTTTGCGTTCTATCATTATTACCTAGAATGGATTATTTTTGCCCAAAGGTAAAATAGAAAAAGACATTCTACCTATTAAAAATTATAAAAATGCGCCTAATAAAGGATAAAAATCACTGTTTTTACACATTGCTGGCCCTTGCAGGTATGGTATTGCTGTCCCTCAGTGGCTGTCTAAGACCCGATGATATTGATGATGTTCCCGAAATTTTGGATGTCAAACTGAGTAAGTCTAATGCTAGGGGTGTATATGATTCCCTTTTTCAAGGCGATTCTATTAAATTTACTATAAGTTTTCAGGATGGAGATGGCGATATAGGTGTAGCACCCGATGATAGTTTTTATTGCCTATTTATTCGCGATTTAAGACGCGACCATATAGATTCCCTCTATTTGCCGATGGTTGAATCTTTTGGCAATTTTGATGCGATTAGAGGCGATATTTATGTAACTTATCTCAATATATTTTGTTTGAACAGTGATGGGCTGCCCGATCCACTTGGCAATGATACCCCTAGCAAGGACACTGTGAATTTTGCTATTCAAATCATGGATCGAGCAAGAAATATTTCCAATGAATTTGAAGCACCACCATTATTTTTAGGTTGTGAGAATTAGTTGGTTTTGTATCTTATATACCATATTATCGACTTGTAGTATTATTAGTGCACAGCATTTTCCTACTCCTAGCGATAAAGGAGGATTGGAGGATAATGAACCTTATGTATTCGATTATAATAAGCAATGGGAGGGCATATACGATTCACTAATCCATACCCTCACATTTCGATCGCTTCAAGATTGGTACAGCTATCCTATACTAGACCTAAACTATCAAAAATCCTACCTAATAGAGTTCGATGATTTTAGGACATATCCAGTATCTTATAATTATCGCTTAGTACACTGCAACCATGATTGGTCACCGTCAGAACTAGAACCTATCGATTTTATGAATGGCTATACCGAAGGTGAAGTGGATGATTATTTTTATGCTAATACGGAAGGCAGACCTTATATACACTACTCGCTGTTATTTCCTAGAGCTGACTCCTATATCCTAGCAAGTGGCAACTATGAAATTCAAATTTTTAACTATGATGATCCTGATGTTCCAGTACTCATAAAACGCTTAGTGGTAATAGATAATCAGCTCGATTTTAAAACGCAGAAAGTGATTCCTGCCTACTCACGTTATCGACGCGCCTATCAGTCACTCGAATTTAGTCTCAATTACACGGATGCGGATATTACACAACCTATGAGAGATATAAAGGCCAGTATATTGCAAAATGGCCGATGGGATAATGCAATTATAGGACTAGCACCAACTTATTTTGACATGAATAATTGCTATTACAATTACAGGGATCAAAATTTTTTTAAGGGCGGTAAAGAGTTTAGATATATAGACCTGATCAATCTTGAAAACCCTGATGAGAATATCGAAAAAATAGACTTTAGTGAGCCTGGTCATCCTGTAGTAAGGATGAAAACTGATGACACAGTGACCTACCAGTCACATACAATGAAACGCGACTTAAATGGACGTTTTTATATAGGCAAGAAACAGCGATTTTTAGATATGAAAGATGAAACATACCTCAAAGTTGATTTTAGTTTAGCGATAGCAAAACCATTTATTGATAGCAATGTGTATATAAGAGGCGAACTCAGCTCTTGGTGTATTCAGGACGAATACAAGATGCACTATAATCCACTGAGTAAAAAATATGAAGTTTCCCTATTTTTAAAACAAGGTATTTATAATTATCAATATGTGCTCAATAGGGATGGTTCTAATGAAGTGGATGATACCAGCTTAGAAGGGAGCTATTGGAATACCGAAAATGATTATCTTGTCATCATTTATTATCGGCCATTCAATGCGAGATATGATCATGCAATCGGCTTTACAAAAATAAATTCTTATGATCCTTGAGTGATTGAAAAAATAACCTTATTATTGCATGAGCTATGCCAACAGAAGCACCATTAAAATTCAAAATTCCTACAGGAATTAAGCCTTCAAAGGGGAAAGTTCTCC